>JAYWHF010000620.1:0-6524 GCA_043777855.1 Gammaproteobacteria bacterium
CGGGGCCGTAACTATAACGCAAATTTATTGCTCATTGCTCTTTGCACCCGAAGAGGGCGCCAACAACAATGTTCTTAAAAACAATGCTCTTAAAAAAAATGCTCTTACAAACAGTGCTCTTAAAAACGATGCATCTATAAACGACGCACCTACAAAAGAATCAACCTGCATTTTAAACTTCCAACGACCTGGGGGATGATTTACATCATTCCGCCCATGCCGCCCATACCACCACCGCCCATGCCACCCATATCTGGCGAAGAGGCTTTATCTTCTGGCATATCGGCTACCATTGCTTCAGTGGTAATCATTAAACCGGCAATTGAACCCGCTGCTTGTAGCGCCGTACGGGTTACTTTTGCTGGATCAAGAATACCCATTTCCAACATATCGCCATATTCACCGGTCGCCGCATTAAAGCCAGAATTGCCAGAGCTTTTCTTGACTTGATCGGCAACAACAGATGGCTCGTCGCCCGCATTAGCAACGATTTGACGCAAAGGCGCTTCCATCGCACGACGCGCAATTGAGATACCCACATTTTGATCTTCGTTATCGCCTTTCAAACCGGCAATCGCGGCAGCAGCGCGAAGCAATGCAGTGCCTCCGCCAGGCACAACGCCTTCTTCCACGGCTGCACGAGTTGCGTGCAGCGCATCTTCAACGCGCGCTTTCTTCTCTTTCATTTCCATTTCGGTCGCCGCACCTACTTTAATAACAGCAACACCACCCGCTAATTTCGCCACACGTTCTTGCAGCTTTTCACGGTCATAATCAGAAGAAGTTTCTTCGATTTGGATGCGAATTTGCGCTACGCGGGTTTTGATTTCTTCAGCATTGCCAGCTCCATCAACAAGTGTGGTGTTTTCTTTGCTCATGGTGATGCGTTTTGCAGTACCTAGGTGTTGCAAAGTTGCTGACTCAAGGTCCAAGCCAACTTCCTCAGAAATAACGGTAGCACCCGTCAATACAGCGATATCTTGCAGCATAGCTTTACGACGATCGCCGAAGCCAGGCGCCTTACACGCAGATACTTTTACAATCCCGCGAATATTATTAACAACCAAGGTTGCCAAGGCTTCGCCTTCAACATCTTCCGCGACTATAACCAGTGGCTTGCCTGATTTTGCAACGGCTTCAAGCACAGGCAACAATTCACGAATGTTAGAGATTTTTTTGTCAACCAAGAGAATATAAGGATGCTCTTGTTCAACACTCATGTTGTCTTGATTGTTGATGAAATACGGAGACAAATAACCGCGGTCAAATTGCATACCTTCTACAATATCTAACTCGTTATCGAGGCTGGTGCCTTCTTCAACAGTGATAACACCTTCTTTGCCAACTTTTTCCATGGCTTCAGCAATCAAATTGCCGATTGAGGTATCGCTGTTAGCAGAAATACTACCCACTTGAGAGATAGATTTGCTATCTACACAAGGCTGAGCAATAGATTTAACATGCGCAACCGCCGCGATAATCGCTTTGTCGATACCACGCTTCAAATCCATTGGGTTCATGCCGGCTGCAACAGCTTTTAGGCCTTCGTTAACGATGGCTTGAGCCAACACGGTTGCTGTAGTGGTTCCATCGCCCGCATCATCAGAAGCGCGTGAAGCAACTTCTTTCAGCATTTGAGCGCCCATGTTTTCAAACTTGTCTTTCAAATTTATTTCTTTGGCAACTGAAACGCCATCTTTGGTCACTGTAGGTGCGCCATAAGATTTTTCAAGTACTACATTGCGACCCTTCGGGCCTAGCGTTGCTTTAACAGCATCTGCCAAAATGTTTACACCGGCCAACATACGTTGACGTGCGCTATCACCAAACTTAACTTCTTTAGCTGACATATTTTCACTTCCTTCACACTTTTAGAAACGGGTTAAAACCGCATAAGAGGCGATTTCACTTAAAATTTTGCGACAATCAATTAGCTATTCTTAAACCAGAACCGCTTTGATGTCTGACTCACTAAGAATAATGAGCTCTTCACCATCAATAGTAATTGTGTCACTGCCGGCATATTTTCCGAACACTACAACATCACCAATTTTCACATCCAGCGGACGCAATTCACCACTGACCAATACGCGGCCACTGCCCACTGCAAGAACTTCACCCTGATTAGGTTTCTCTTTAGCTGCACCAGCCAAAATAATGCCTCCAGCAGTTTTGGTTTCTTCTTCTTTGCGGCGAACCACAACGCGATCATGTAACGGACGAATTTTCATGGACATAAGTCTCCTACTAACAGTTAAGCCAGCTGAATCTGAAAACAGAAATAACTGGCATGATGAACAAAAAACGAACTTGGCGCGACTCAATGCGCAAACACTCAGCCGCTAAAAAGCGGTGAACTCTATTTGGGGGGCGGTTTGGCGATTTCAACCGATGAAATGCAAAAAAATGGAAGAATGTTGAGGTGTCGACCAGAATTTCAGCCAGTTTGCCGAGACAAACCACCGAAAGGTTTTTATCAGGCAGCTAAACGGAAGGTTACACAAGCACACCATTCTCTGCCGCTCTTGAGTCTGGCGACTATTTTCTAATCAAACACTATTTCAATGTCTTGTCGGAGTTTTGCCCTGCTAGCGTCGCGTCCAGCACCGGTATTTTATCGGATTCGCGCGGGCTATTACCGTCATGCTCGTAAATGTTGCCGTCATAACGTTGCTGATGCGATTGAAAGCCCGCCGACCTCAACGATGACTTAAGCGCAAGCTTGCCCATCCAGCGCTTCATCAGCCGCCGGCGAATCGGGGGAATAAACAACAAAATGGCCAATAGATCCGTTACGAACCCGGGGATGATTAAAAGCACCGCGGCAATCGCTTTAACAAAAGCTTCCGCCAGCGTCTGCACCGGAGCTGCGCCAGTTTGTATTTGGCGCGCCGCATTCAGCATTGCCGTGGCCCCGAGATAACGCAAAATATTCACTCCAAAAAAAACAGCACCCACCAGCCAAACGATAACCGCTAAGGCGCCAATCTGCGCACCGATTTTTATAAAAAGATAAATTTCAAGCACAGGCAGGGCCAAAAAAAGCAAAATGGGCATGAGAATTCTCGTTTTTCAAAAACAGACAAGGCGACAGTGTACCATCAGACAATCAATCGACACGATCAGCACCAATACCATGACTCGACAAAAAAATATTCACCAAGAGGCTATTTATATCGCGCTGTCAAAGGTTCCATCTGGAACGGTTATCGCCTACGGACAACTGGCTAAACTCGCAGGATTAATCAATGGTGCAAGACACGTTGGGCGCACTTTATGTGAGTTGCCAGAAGGCTCAAGTTTACCATGGCATCGAGTCGTGAACGCTCAAGGAAAAATTTCACTTCCACCAGAAAGTGATTCTTATCGCGAACAAGAAAAACGTTTAACGGCTGAAGGCGTGCAAATTAAAAACGGAAGAATTAATTTTTCCATTTACGGTTACAATGCCCGAACTTAGTTATCGACTCAGAAAACAAGATGATGACAACCTCGCCAAAACCCGACAATAACAATTACCACGGATGGAGCGGCATAAAGCGTGCCTTTGCTACGCAATCTGCCCTTACGCTTTTACTGTTAGGCTTCGGGTCTGGGCTTCCTTTTCTATTGGTGGGCGGCACGCTATCAACTTGGTTGCGCGATACGGGTGTAACGCTAAGCGCGATTGGGCTTGTAAGCTACGCTAGTTTTTTTTATGTCCTTAAATTTCTATGGGCGCCATTGGTTGACCGCTATCCGCTCCCCTTACTCGGTCGCCGAAAAGGCTGGCTCGCATTCTCCCAAATTGTGTTGATCGCCGCCCTCATCAGCATGGCACTATTGGGGCCTAGCTCATCGCTAACGTCCTTTGTAGTACTTGCAGGATTGGTCGCCTTAGCCGGAGCAACTCAAGATATAGTAGTTGATGCCTATCGTATCGAAATCGCGCCGGCAGAATCGCAGGCTGCGCTCGCCGCCGCTTACATTTTGGGTTATCGAATAGCGCTTATTTTATCGGGTGCGGTAACGCTCTATCTCGCCGAGCTCGTCGGCTGGTCGGCAGCCTATTTAACCATGGCCGGATGCATGTCAGTGCCATTGATGGCTGCGCTTGTCGCAAAAGAACCTGACCCTAGCGCGACATTATCAATTCGCGAGATTCGCCTTCGCGATGCATTCCTAAAACCTTTTGCAGAATTTTTTACGCGTAACGGTGTGTTGTTAGGGCTAGGGCTATTAGCTTTTGTTGGACTTTTCAAACTGCCCGACCAAATGATTGGCGTGTTGGCTGGGCCATTTTATTTAGATTCTGGTTACACCAAAGCGGACATAGCCACAGTATCAAAACTCTACGGCGTTTGGATTGGCGTTGCCGGCGCATTTTTAGGTGGAACTTGCGTCGCCGCTTTTAGTATCAATAAAATGTTAGTAGTAGCAACAATCGCCGTGGCAGTTTCGAACCTTAGCTTTTTATTGATGGCGTTCCACCCAGCGGAAACTTGGGCATTTTTTGTTGCTATTAGTGCTGATAACTTGTCTCAAGGTTTTGCGGGCGTCGTCTTGGTTGCGTTTATGTCCGGGCTTACTAATCGTCATTTTACCGCGACACAATATGCACTGCTCGCATCCCTCGCAAACCTGCCCGGTAAATTTATTGGCGGCGTATCTGGCTATATTGTGGAGGCGACTAATTATCAAACTTTTTTTATTGTAAGTACGTTTTCTGTGGTGCCAACTCTGGTATTGCTAGCGTGGCTTTGGAATAAAACGCAAGACAAACAAGCTCCATAAGCTTTCAGAATGAGAGTTTTTCTTTTTCATTTCAGGGTCAAATACTAATCACGAAAATTAGTATATTGCAGTGGTATTTCAATATCTGAAGCACGCAACATAGCCATGCATTCCTGTAAATCATCACGCTTTTTTCCAGTAACGCGTATTTGTTCGCCTTGAATGGACGCCTGCACTTTCATTTTTTCGTCTTTAATCATTTTGACAATTTTTTTCGCAAGTTCAGTTTCTACGCCCGTGCGTACAACAATGTCTTTCTTTACTTGCTTACCAAATGTTTTAACATTTTTAACTTCAAGGCATGAAATGCCGATACCATTTTTATGCAGCGAACTCCTCAATGCATCCAACATTGAATCGAGCTGAGATTCTGCATCGGCGATTAGGGTAATTTCATAATCTTTACGATCATAACGTGCATCTACGCCTTTAAAATCGTAACGATTAGTGATTACGCGCGAGGCTTGATCAATGGCGTTAGTAAGTTCATGTTTATCAACTTCCGAAACAATATCAAACGATGGCATAGCTCTACCTCAATATCTTTTCTAAATTTAGAAACTCGTCATATAAAACAGAGTTGCGAATGCGATGACGCCCACGCAAAACAGCAAGGAGCGCGAATAGAGTGGAATACTTGATTTTACCAGCGCAAAAGAATAGGCAGGCTCAACCTGAGGGCTCAACCTTATACCCACCAAATCTTCCATCACTTCTTGTGCGTTCTCACTTGCCTCTTCAAAAGCTACTGCTGCCTCTTCTGCCGTATCCGGGCTGGCTTTTGCGCCCGCCACATCATCGGGCTGCCGATAGACATCTGTAGGCGCACTAAGCGCACCTCGAAGGCTATTGTTCAAAATGGTGATGGATGAATGCCTGGTATCCAGCAAACTTTCACGCCAGGGGCAACTATCAAAATTACCGACAAACGCCCAGGTTAAGCCCATCAGGCGCACCGCCGGTAGCTCAATTAGCCAGAGCCAACGATCCGCCAGATGCGCTTCAACCGTGTTCGGCACGGTTTGTTCACGATAAATAATACTTAAACGATACAACAATGCGCCCAAGGCTCCGGCAATGAAAAACCAAAATAATACCGCGAAGGTACGTTCAAACCCACGGTACGCAATCACCTTTAGGGCTCGCGTATGGAGTGTTTTCCAATCGCTAATGTCGCCGGAATCGGTATCGATATCGGTATCGTCATCCAAATCAACTCTGCCGCGCAGGTCTGCAACAATTTTGTTAGCCATCGCCAAATCGCCACGTGTTGCTGTAGCAATATAGTGATTGACTTCCGCTGCAAAATCTCCTCGCCCTAGGCTGTACAAAAGAACGGGCACATTAATAAAAAATAAAAACAGTGAAGGCCCGTGCTCCGTCCCGTCCCAAACGCTGATCATCACAATGCACCCCGCCACTAAGGCTAAGGGAATTGCCAGCGCCAATATCATCGGCAAAAGTGGGGCAGACGATGCAGAAGGCAATGCGCGTAGTTTGTTCAGCAAGCCCACAAACCAAGCGTCGCGATGCAACCAAGACCCAAAAGCGGTGAGATGCACTATGGCCAAGACGGCTATCAAACTCAAAAAAATCATAGGTTACTCATTAAATAGGTTACTCATTAAATAGGTTACTCATTAATAAAGAGTGGAACCGCGCCCAATCAAACGCAGGGCCAGGATCAGTTTTTCGCAGCGGCGCTATGTCACTGTGCCCAATGATACGTTCCGGGGTGATTTTAGGATAAG
>JAYWHF010000621.1:0-6513 GCA_043777855.1 Gammaproteobacteria bacterium
TAGGTTCCTGGCGCTAAATTAATACCCGGACGATAACTTTCTTTAATATTTAAAATGCGTACCCGTGCCCCTGCGGGCGTCGTGTTAACCATTAACCCAAGTAAAACATGTTCATTGTTTACTGCCGATAATTTTCCCGCCTCATTTTTTGTCAGTGTTGTTTTAAACGGCGATAGGCTAATACCGATTAACACTACAAGAATAAAACTCAGAGCACTGTAAAGAAAAATTCGTTTGCGATTGTATGCATTGACAATACCGACAGCAGCTTGCCCGGAATTTGAAATAATTGTTCGAGCTTCAGAAAAATCAGCGGCTGATCCGCCGACCAATAGGGTTTTTTCTGCACCCCCAAGAATACGGCGCTCTAACCGGCCAAGCTGGAAGCACACGCTCCTGAGGGAAAACAAAACATCTTTTGCGAGCAAGGTTGTCGCCGTCTTTAACAGCTGTAGCGATGGAACCTTTCCATCCACAGCGGTGAATAGCAATGAACCGCCAAGGGTTTGCTGATCTAAAAAGGTAATCAGATCGCGCGCATTTTGATAGCGCTCATCGGGATTTTTAGCCAGCAATTTATCTAGGGCAGGCTGCAGGGATAAAAACTTCAGCGGCAGACTTGGCGCTGGCTCATGAATGTGTTTAATCCCCAAGGCTAAAGGGCTGTCCGCATGAAACGGCCGCGACCCGGTTAGCATTTCGTAGAAAACAACACCCAGACTATAAAGATCCGAACGACCATCGCTAGCCTCACCTTTTGCCTGCTCCGGGCTCATGTACAACGGTGTACCTATAATCATACCCACTTGAGTCATGTTAACGCGGGATTCAATGGTGCGCGCCACACCAAAGTCAGTAAGAACGGCTGAACCGTCATCGCGAAATAGAATATTTTCTGGCTTGATGTCGCGGTGTACAAAGCCTTTGGTATGAGCGTGTTCCAAAGCTGAAGCTATACCCATCATTATTTTTATCGTTTCGTTAAGCGGTATACCTTCAGCAATTTTTTGCTCCAGCGACCCTTGAGGCAAAAACTCCATAGAAATATAGTTGAAGCTTTGATGGCGGCCGATATCGTAGATAGGAATGATATTCGGATGGGACAGTTGACCGATGATGGTTGCTTCGCGCTGAAAGCGTTGGTGAAAACCTGGGTCTGTATCCAGTGCGGGGCGCATCACTTTAAGTGCAAGCGTACGCCCAACGCTGTGCTGAGTTGCGAGGTAGACGGTAGCCATACCACCGCTATTAATTTTCTTGATGAGCGTATAACCGGGAATTTGCATTTTAATCAATAGACTTGTTTTACGCGCCAACAAAAGCGGAGACTTGAGGCGGCCATACTAACGAAATTTGCGAACTAAGTCTAAAAAGAACCGCGGTTTAGGCGCAGGCAAAAGATCAATTCCACCCAAATGCGCCCCATCGACTATTACTTTTACAAGCGCGTAATGGCGCGTAATAACAAATAATGCCTTGAACGACTAGTCTTGGCACGAATAAGGGTTTGGCAGGGATGCTGGACAAGGAGCACTAGGCGCCGCTAACTCGCCGACTTTTCTGTTTTCCGCAACAAAATATAAGTGGCGCCGCGCCCACCGTGGCGCTGTTGAGCCGAATGAAATGCCAGCACATTATCAAATTGTGGTAACCAGTGGGCGACACAGCTCTTTAATTGAGCCGGACGCTCCCGGCCCTCCCCCTTCCCGTGCGTGATAATTGCACAGCGAATGGCATAGGTCATGCAGTCTTGGATAAACTGAAACACCGCTGCCCGCGCTTGCTCGACAGTCATATTGTGCAGGTCTAATCGCGCATCAATTTGATACTTACCAAGACGCAGGTTGCGATAAACTCCGAGCTGTATACCATCGCGCCTGAACTCCAATATCGCTAAGGAGTCGACAGGATTAACATATTCGCCAGACAGAAAGTTTCTATCCTGCGCCAATTCCTCTGTCGCAACGTTGCGACGTTTTTCTGCATTGGTTTTATCCATGTGCGCGGAGGCCAATGCCACCTTGGGGGCGACCTTAATCGGCTTTACATCCTGCATTTGCTGCGAGAACAAATTATCTTCGGGCGTCTTATTCGTCATCCGGCCAGCACCTTCGTCGGGCTCAATCAGAGTAATAAAAGCGAATTGTGAATGAATTGCCACCTAGGAACAATGGCCGCACTCTCAGGCAAAACAATTTCTTGCGGGGCATACTTGCGAGACAGACTTGCAGAACATACTTGCGGGACATACTTGCGGGACAGAACAGCGGGAGTCATCACGCCCCAGATTTACGATAGATTATGGGCGGCCTTGACTTACTGAAGCGTACAAACTGGTTTGCGGTGGTATCATGCCCCACTTTACTAAACTCTACGTCCCCTCGAAGTGATAATCCTATGCCCTTAACGCAAAAAACTCTGCGTATCGCTACCCGAAAAAGCCCACTCGCGTTATGGCAAGCCGAATATGTTAAGGCAGAGCTGCTCAAGCATTATCCGCAACTTACTATTGAGCTAGTTCCGCTTACCAGCAACGGCGACAAAATACTCGACGTGCCCCTCGCTAAAGTGGGTGGAAAAGGTTTATTTGTTAAAGAATTAGAACACGCGTTATTGGCTAATGAAGCTGATATTGCAGTGCATTCCATGAAGGATGTGCCGATGGATTTCCCAGAGGGCCTCGGCCTTGCGGTTATATGTCCACGCGAAGATGCACGCGACGCGTTTGTGTCGAATCGGTTTGCGAATCTTGCGGATTTACCATTGGGTAGCAGAGTAGGCACTTCGAGCCTTCGTCGTCAGTGCCAGCTATTGGAGATGCGTCCCGATTTGAAGATTAATTTTTTGCGCGGAAATGTGCAGACGCGCTTACAAAAACTCGACGCCGACGAGTACGATGCGATTATCCTGGCCGCGGCGGGCTTGATTCGTTTGGACTTACGCGCACGAATCAGTTCCTTCCTCAGCGTTGAAGAATCACTCCCGGCGGGCGGGCAAGGCGCCGTAGGTATTGAATGCCGTGAAAACGACGACGTGACTCGTAAACTTTTAGCGCCGTTGCATCACGCGACAACCTCACAGCAAGTCGTTGCTGAGCGCGCCATGAACAAGCATCTGCAAGGCGGCTGCCAAGTACCCATTGCCTGCTACGCAATCCACCAAGGTGACGGTTTGTGGCTTCGTGGTTTGGTAGGCAGTATTGATGGCACACACATGCTGCGCCATGAAATTCGCGGCAAAGCCGATGATGGTGAAACAATGGGTATAACCCTAGCAAATACCTTATTGGCAGCGGGAGCCGATAGAATATTAGCCGAGGTCTACCAAGCCGCAGAGTAGTCGTGGTCTAGTCAAGAGCGTGAAAAAATAGTGGACGACTTACAAGGCTTACACATAATAGTCACTCGGCCACAGGCGCAAGCTGAACCTTGGTCTAAACGCTTGTCGGCTCTTGGCGCCCAGGTTTCGTGCATACCATTGTTAGACATAGTTGCGCTGCAGGATGCCGCTCATGTGCAAGCCATTAAAAATCGTATTTTAAATATTGATTTGTACAATAAAGTTATTTTTGTCAGCCAAAATGCATTGAAATACGGATTAGACTGGTTGGATACCTACTGGCCGCAACTACCTACTGGCGTGAATTTTTTTGCCATCGGCGAGGCCACTGCAAAACTAATGCTTAAACAAGGCATTGCCGTGACTGATTTGGCGCAGACGCAAGGTGGCGCCATGACCAGTGAGGTTTTCTTGCAGTCGCCGGCATTAAAACAGATTGCTGGCGAAAAAATATTAATTATGCGCGGGCTCGGTGGCCGCACCTTTTTAGGTGAAGCACTGACCGAGCGAGGCGCCAAAGTCGATTACTGCGAACTCTATGAACGTCAACTTCCGAGTGCGGCCGCATCGCAGTTTGCACAACTACTGACAACACAAACACGGCGAAAGCAAACGTCGTTAAATAATTCGAAAAGTAAAATAAGGAGTGACTTTAACGCAGCAGGCGCCGACGTGTTGGCGGTCATTGTTACCCTACACAGCGGTGAGGCTTTGGAAAACTTGCTAAAGGTTTTGAAGCCGCTAACAAGGGCAAAAAATACAGAAATGGAAAAGCAAAGCTACATGCAGCAATTGATCTTATTGGTACCCAGTGAGCGCGTCACTGAACAAGCTATTGATGCTGGCTTTACAACAATTTTTACCGCCGAAAATGCAACCGAATCCAGCATGCTGCAGCGGCTGCTGGATATAAGAGCATCTTTAGACAATTAATTTTACAAGAAAGGTCATGTATTGTGAGTGAACGTAATCATTCAGTAGCTACCGGTGAAACCACCGCAGCAACACAACCATCAACAAGCACTACCAAGATCCAGCCTGCAAAATCACGCCTAGGCCTTTGGTTCAGTATTATCTTTTTATTGGGATTGGTCGGTGGTGGCGGTGCAGTACTGTGGGAACAACATAAAGTACTGCTGAATGCGCAAACGGCGTTAAAAACAGAGCGCGACGAAAGCGAAACGCAACGTAAAGTGCTCGCAGCCAAATTGGAAAATGATTTAGCGAATCAAGAACAGCAGTTTCAAGACAGCATGTCCGAACTGGCACAAAGGCAGGAAAGTACCGCAACACGAGTACAAGCATTAAGTAATATCAGCCGCGATGATTGGAAACTCACTGAAGTCAGTTACCTCTTGCGCATGGCCAACCAACGTATTTTATTGGAACACGAAACTGCAAATGCGTTGGCCTTAGCGGAATCCGCAAACAGTGTTTTGTCCGAACTGGATAATGCCGATTTGTTTGCCACACGCAAAAAATTAACTGAAGAAGTGCAGGCCTTGAAAATGGTGACGAAAGTCGACCGCGAAGGCATCTATTTGCAACTGCTGGCGCTTACGCAACAAATCGATAACTTGCCCTTAATCGAACCACTTTTTGCAGAAGACGAAGAAGCGCCAGAATATTCAGAAGAAACCACAACGACCACGCTCTGGCAAAAAGTAAAGAATTTTGGCAAAAGAACCCTCGTTAAATTGGGAAAACACGTGCGCGTACGCGACCAAGGGCGGCGAGTTGACGCCATTCTTCCGCCAGAAGATCAAATGTATTTAAAGCAAAATTTACGACTGATGTTAGAGCAAGCACAAACCGGTTTGCTCCGCGAGGAACAACATGTTTATCAGGCCAGCTTGGATAAAGCACAAACCTGGATCCGCGATTATTATCCATTGAATGAACAAGCGGAAATTGTGCTCAATGATCTTGAGCGGCTTAAGAAGAATATTGTGCAACAAGCTTTACCCGACTTCTCCGCTTCTGCGGCACTGATGAAAGACTATATTACTCAAAAGGATAGAGTAGCTGCCACACGTAATGGAGCACGCTAAATGAAGAAGCTTGTTGTTTTTGTCATTTTATTGCTGCTACTGACACTGTGGGGGTTTGGCGTAATACTGCCAGACGCCGGTTACTTACTGGTGATTCTGGGTCAAAAAACGCTTGAGACAAGCTTATGGTTTGCGTGTTTCGCGATCCTATCTATTTGCCTACTTTGGTGGCTAGCAAAACAGTTTATTAGCGCGAGCTGGTCTTTTGCGCAGAGAATTACCGATTTTTTTGTATTCGGAAATACGGAACGCGCAAGCCGCAGAGCCGCCAGCGGTTTAATTGATTTTTTATCTGGCGATTGGTTGCAAGCACGAAAGAAACTTTTACGCACGGCGGCAAAAGTAGAATCACCGCTGGTAAATTATTTGGCCGCCGCGCGCTGCAGTCATGAACTCGGCGACCGCCACGAGGCGCGAAGTATTCTTGCGGATGCGCAAAAAAAGTTTCCGCGATTTCACACGGCGATTGGTTTAGTCCAAGTCAAAATGGAATTGCAGGATGGCCGACAAGACCACGCTAAAGATATTTTGTTGGCACTAAAACAAAAATCGCCAAAAAATGTGGTTATCTTGAATCATTTGCGAAAAATCTACGAAGCAAACCAAGATTTTGTAGCGCTGGCTGATATTTTTACACAAGTAAAGGCCACCAAAGCTTGCTCACTCAATGAAACCCTTGACATGGAAGCTTCCGTCATAATTGGCCAACTAAAACAAGCAAGTATCGCCGCATCAAAAGAACCGCAAACGGATCGCTTTAAGTCGCTGCGCAAAACTTGGGGCAAAGCCCCCAGCTATCAACAAAAAAACCCTCGTGTTACTGCAGCTTATGCACAGGCGTTAATTGAAAATTTTCAGGACCCAGAAGCTGAAATTTTGTTGCGCAAATCGCTAACGACAACGTGGGACGACAATCTAATAAATTTCTACGGCCTGCTGCGCGTAAAAGACCTAGCTGAATGTATTCGCTATGCAGAAAACTGGCTCAAGTACCAACCACAGAATCCTGTTTTACTGCGCACCATCGGGCGCCTAAATTTACGCAATCACAGCTGGACAGTCGCACGCGAATATTTTCAGCGCAGTCTTGAAGCACAAAGAGATGTTGAAACTTATGCAGAGC
>JAYWHF010000622.1:0-6503 GCA_043777855.1 Gammaproteobacteria bacterium
CTCATTAAATTGAGCTCTATAGCGCTCACTACGCTTCGTAATATCATTTACTGTACCAGCCAATTGCCCGCAAGCCGCATCAATATCATCGCCACGAGTTGTGCGCACAGTGGTAATGTAACCCGCCTCCATCAGAATATTTTGGAAACGACGTAAGGCGGTATTGCTAACTCGTTTATAATTTGACAAGTTAAATGGATTGAAAGGGATTAAATTAATTTTCACCGGAACATCACGCAGCAATTCCGCTAATTCGTGAGCGTGGTTTGGCCGATCATTAACTTGATCGATAAGGGTATATTCAATAGTGATTTTGCGATGCGTATCAGGCATGGCTTGGATATAACGTTTGGCTGAAGCCAACAAGACCGCAATGGGATATTTTTTGTTGATAGGAACTAATTCATTGCGCAGAGCATCATTAGGTGCATGCAACGAAATCGCTAAACATGCATCGGTATACTGACTTAAACGATCTAGCGCGGGCACAACACCTGACGTGCTTAAGGTTACTCGACGTTTTGAAATTCCATAACAGTTGTCATGCATCATTAAATTCATTGAATCAACAACATTATCAAAATTCAAGAGCGGTTCACCCATACCCATCATAACGACATTGGTTACGTGGCGAGGACCGTTTGCCGTCAATTGACCAAATGATTTTGCCGCGATCCAGACTTGTCCAATAATTTCGGCGGCCGTTAAATCGCGGCTAAACCCTTGCTTACCCGTCGCACAAAAACTGCAATCCAAAGAACAACCAACCTGCGAAGATACACACAGAGTACCGCGATCACCCTCCGGAATATAAACAGTTTCCACCACATCGTTGCCGGTAACACGAATTAGAAATTTTCGCGTACCGTCTTTAGAATCAAGTTGCTTAATAACTTCAGGTGGACGAATTTCAGCACAAAGGCGTAACTTCGCGCGAAGATCTTTGCTGACATTGGTCATATCATCAAAGTTATCGGCACCTAACTGATGAATCCACTTCATGACCTGCACAGCACGAAATTTTTTCTCGCCGATGCTTTCAAAAAAAGCAACCAACTTGGCCTCGGGCAAGCCCAAGAGATTCACTTTGACGGCATTAACGTCTAGCGTGAGCAAATCAGCAACGATTTTTACGGCCGCACCAGAACCCGACTGCGGTGCTGTATGTTCGGCATTTGAACTGAGTTGCTCAGCCATGGGTATTACCTAAAAATATCAATTAACTACGATGTAAACCAATTACGATGTAAACCAATGATGCTACTTGCGAAGAGCAATTTCGTTCGCGGCAAAGAAGTAAGCAATTTCACGCGCAGCAGAGCTTGCAGAATCGGATCCGTGAACGGCATTCTCACCAATTGATTCGGCGAAATCAGCGCGAATGGTACCAGGAGCTGCTTTCGCAGGATCAGTGGCGCCCATCAATTCACGATTCAATGCAATAGCATTTTCGCCCGACAAGGCTTGCACAACCACCGGGCCAGACGTCATAAACTCAACTAGCCCGGCAAAAAAAGGACGGCTCTTGTGCTCCGCATAGAAGCCTTCCGCCTGAGCTTGACTTAAGTGCATCATGCGCTGAGCAACAATTTTTAAACCCGCTTTTTCAAAACGCGTAACAATTTCGCCAATATGATTTTTACTGACTGCATCTGGCTTAATGATGGATAAGGTTTGTTCGACTGACATGTAAATCCCCTAAATTTTTCTAAATGTGGCCTGAGCAGTTTTTAGTCTCGAGACCCTATAAACACAAAACCCGCGAATTATACGCGGGTTGGACCGAATTTTATACGCACCAAAAGCGGAAAAAGGGCATAAAAATCAAATGCCTTGCTGTCGATTAAAAGCTCAACGCCGTATCCTGAATTCGCTTCACCATCGCTTTCAGGCCGTTACCTCGAGTGGAACTCAGATGTTGCAGCAGACTTAGGCGGTCAAAATAGGCCTCGATATCAACGGCCTTTACTTGAGCCGGTGTTTTGCCGTTATAAGCCGCCAACACCACGCCCAGCAATCCCTTCACTATAAACGCATCGCTATCCGCCTCAAAATACAAGCGACCGTCACGGAGTTCGTGGACCAGCCACACCTGACTTTGGCAACCGCGCACCAAGTACTGCTCGGTACGATAATGCTCCGAGATTGGCGGGAGCTCTTTACCAAGCTCAATGATGTATTTGTATCTATCTTCCCAAGAATCGAAAAAGCCGAGCGTATCAGCTATATCATCGGCAGTAACATCTACACCAAACTGAGTCATTACAGGTTCCACTTAACGCATTACTAATAAAACATACCGGTTTGAAGCTGAGCTTCTTCACTCATTTTGTCGCGCGACCAAGGTGGATCAAACACCAACTCAACCTTAACGGTCTGTACATTTGGAACTTTTCGAACGCGATATTCGACATCCCCAACCAAAACCGGCCCCATGCCACACGCAGGAGCCGTGAGCGTCATGAGAATATCTACCCGCTTTGTTTCCTGATTAACCTTTACTGCGTAAATCAAGCCGAGATTAACCAGGTCCACCGGAATTTCTGGATCAAACACGCTGCCTAACGCCTGCCACACTTGGTCTTCGTTAATCAGATCATTCAAGGGATCTGGAAATTGAATAGTTTCAGATTCCAAACCAAGATTAGCGGCATCGGTACCGTCAACACGCACCATTTGACCCAGATAAGTGACGGTGTAATTACCGCCAAGAGCTTGAGTGATGGTCACAAAAGTATCTCGCGGAATAGTCAGCGGGGTTCCGTCGGGCACCCGTCGTGCTGGACAATCTGCAAGTGCTACCACCATGCGTCTTTCGGACATATTCACGCCATTAAGGGGTCAGAGCCCTTTTTAAAACATAACCAGCCAGCAAAGAGCGACTCTTTTTAAAGGGCTCTGACCCCTTATTGGCAATCAATTCACGCTAAAGCTTTCACCGCAACCGCAATAATCTTTCACCCGAGGGTTGTTAAATTTTAACTGCCGGTTTGCGCCTTCAGTCACGTAATCGATTTCAGTTCCGCTAACAACGGCCAAGCTTGCAGGATCAATTAACAGTTCGACACCGTCTTCTAAGGCCAAATGTAAATCTTCTGGCTTACCCTCTGGCACCAAATCAACAACGTACATCCAACCGGTACAACCACTTTGTTTCACACTCAAACGCACCGCTTTTGCCTCAGTGCTCGCGCCAAGCTGACGCCTAAAATGCGCAACCGCCGCCGCTGTAACCAACACAGATTCTTTCGTTGGATTAAAAGTTTCTACACTCATGGTAATCACCTTTTAAATTAAAAACGTTTTAGCTTTCTCAATGGCAGCAAATAGCCGATCAACTTCCGCAAACGTATTATAAAAACTAAAACTGGCACGCACGGTACCTGGAATTCCGAATTGATCCATAATCGGTTGAGCACAATGATTCCCAGTGCGCACAGCGACCCCCTGCTTGTCCAATAAAACACCGACATCGGCAGGATGAGCCCCTTCAAGTATAAAACTCATGACGCTAGCCTTGTGGGAGGCAGTACCGATCAACGTGATTCCAGGCATCGCACGTGCTTTTTCTTCCGCATACGCGAGCAGCGCCTGCTCATGTGCAGCTGCCGCTTGTCGATCAATCGCATTCACATAATCGATCGCCGCGCCTAAACCTATAGCACCAGCAATATCGGGGGTGCCTGCTTCAAATTTGTAAGGCAGCTGATTAAAAGTCGTGCCGCTAAAGCTAACCGTTTCAATCATTTCACCACCGCTCTGATAGGGCGGCATCGCCTCCAACAAATCTTGTTTGCCATAGAGCACACCCAAGCCCGTTGGGCCAAATAACTTATGCGCTGAGAATACGTAGAAATCGCAATTAAGTTTTTGCACATCTACCGGCCAATGACTTATGGCTTGTGCTCCATCAATTAAAATTCTTGCGCCCACGGCATGCGCAAGGGTAATGATTTTCTCAATGGGATTAACGGTACCCATCGCATTGGAGACATGTCCAACCGAAACCATTTTTACGCGAGCATCAACCATTGCGTCAAACGCCAGCATATTAATTGTGCCGCTCGAATCTACCGGAATAACTTCCACTATTGCGCCAGTAACTTGCGCAATTAATTGCCAGGGCACTATATTTGAGTGATGCTCCATCGCCGACACTAATATGCGGTCACCTGTTTTTAAATTAGCTCGCCCCCACGAGGCGGCCACCAAATTAATACTTTCTGTCGTACCCCGCGTCCAAATAATTTGTTTTGCACTGGCTGCGTTTAAAAATGTTGCGACCTTGTTGCGGGCTGCTTCAAACTTGACGGTAGCGCGATCAGCCAATGTGTGCGCTCCACGATGCACATTACTATTGTCATTGCGATAATAGTTAGCAATAGCATCAATTACCGCGTGGGGTTTTTGTGTGGTCGCCGCATTATCTAAATAGGCCAAAGGTTGCCCATTGACTTCTTGGTGAAGAATGGGAAAATCAGCGCGAATTTTTTCAACATCAAAAATAGCCGCATCAAAAACGTCAACGTCAACAGAGGTATTCATAGGTTTACTCAATGTCCAGCAGCACTTGTTCACGACCAAATAGAACGGCTAGCCGTGGTAACAAATAATCTCGCACCGCCGAATCGGACACTTGCTGCAGTAATTCATTAATAAAGCCAAAACTCAACATTACTTCAGCCTCGCCACGCGATATGCCACGGCTTTGCAAATAATACAGCGCCCCGCCATTCAATTGACTGATAGTAGCCCCATGCGCACATTTGACATCGTCCGCATAGATTTCTAACTCAGGTTTGGTATTAACCTCCGCCTTATTGGACGTAAGCAAGTTCTTATTGCTTAATTCCGCAATGGTTTTTTGCGCCAGCGGATGAATATAAATTCGTCCATTAAATATGGCGTGCGCCGAATCAGCAATAATTCCGCGAAACACTTCATTCGTAGTGCAATGCGGCACCCAATGTTGCACATTGGTATGGTAGTCCACCATTTGACTATTGCGTGGTAAATACACGCCTTGCAAATCCAACTCTGCGCCTTGACCCCGATGATTAATTTGATAATCAATGCGCTTAAGACGACTACCTAGCGCCAAGGTGAAACCACGAAATCGTGCATTACGCAGCAAATTGACATGGACTGCACCGACATGCTGAATATTTTCTTCTTCTAGATGCAAACGGTAGTGATGTAGTTGCGCGTTGTCACTCACCACAACTTCAGTCAGCGCGTTTACAAAACTGGTTTGCTGCTCCATCGTTGATATAAAATGCTCTATGATTTCTGCTTGGGCATTTTCTTCCAGCACTACCAGCAATCGCTGATTAACAGAAAAAGTCTGCGTATTCCGCGTAGCCATTTGTACAACATACACAGGCTTGCTAAGTATCTGACCACGAGGCACATGCACTAACACACCATCATTTACCCAAGCGTTATTCAAGGTCGCGAATAGATGTTGCTCACCGTATAAAACGGTACCTAGATGCTCTTCAATGACCACTTGTTGTTTCGTATTCGCTTGCGAAAATAAAACCACTTCAGCATTGAAATTACTAGAACTTGCCGCATCAAAAATACCGTCGACAAAAACTAACCGTATCGCATCTAGCGCTATGTACTCAATATCGTTGAGCACACTTTCATTAGCACTAACTTCTTCATCTAGAAATAAAAAAGCGCTTTTTTGTAAAGAAGCCAGCGATGTGTATTTCCAATGCTCAGTTTTACGTGTCGGCCATACGACATTTTTCCAATCAACGGCCGCTTGAGCACGCAAGCCGCCTAACCATGCAGGGCTTCGTTGTTGTGCGGCGAGTTGTAACGCCTGTTGTTGAAAGTCACTCATAGATTACGCAGCCTCATCGTCGAGCCACGCGTACCCTTTTTCTTCAAGCTCCAGCGCTAGTTCTTTGCCGCCGGTTTTAACAATTCGACCGTGGGCGAGCACATGCACAAAATCTGGAACTATGTAATCGAGCAACCTCTGATAATGCGTCACAATAATAAAACTGCGCTCAAGTGAACGCATGTCGTTTACGCCTTTGGCTACTATTTGCAATGCATCAATATCTAAACCAGAATCAGTTTCATCGAGAATACACAAACTTGGTTCTAACAACATCATTTGCATAATTTCGTTGCGCTTCTTTTCACCGCCGGAGAAGCCTTCGTTAACACCACGTTTTAAAAAAGCTTGATCAAGACTCACAAGCTTACTGGTCTCGCGTGCCAGCTTCATAAATTCAACGGCTGACAATTCAGACTGCCCATGATGCTTACGCTTTGCATCTACAGATGCCTTTAAAAATTCCATATTACTAACGCCTGGAATTTCTACCGGATACTGAAACGCTAGGAACAAACCTTCGCGTGCGCGCTCCTCTGCACTAAGTTCAAACAAGTCCTTGCCTTTAAAGTGAACTTGACCGCTAGTCGCTTCATAGCCGTCGCGGCCAGACAGTACATTACCCAACGTACTTTTTCCAGAGCCATTA
>JAYWHF010000623.1:0-2352 GCA_043777855.1 Gammaproteobacteria bacterium
TAAGGTCGCGGCTCCGCCTGAAGCCGTTTGCAGATTAAGTTTATCGCCCGTCCACACACCCAAATCTTTCGCCAGCTCAGTGCCGACGACTATATCGGTGGTGTTACGAGTTTAGAGGTTAATCTTACCTTGCCATTTAACGCTGAAATAGTCGCGCAAGCTATTCAACAGCAAACAGGATTGGAGGCCGAAAGCTGGATTAGTAGCAACGCCCAATTCTTCAGCGCGCTCGCTGCACAATCCATGTCTAATACAATTATTCGCTTTTTCGTAGGCCTTACGGCGGCGCTGGGAATTGCCAGTGTGTTGGTTGTGTCGGTTGTGCAGAAATCAAAAGAGATCGGTATCTTGCGCGCAACTGGAAGCTCGCGTCAGCAAATTTTACGCGTATTTTTATTGCAAGGCGCTTTGATGGGATTAGTAGGCTCACTGCTGGGAGCGGGGCTGGGCTGGTTGTTTCTCAATGCGTGGCGCAGCATTGCTAAAAATGCCGATGGAACCCCCCTTTTTGCGATTAATTTTGACCCCATGCTATTGGTGTATGCCGCCGTGGGAGCCACCGTCGTGGGAACTTTGGCGGCACTTTTTCCTGCGTTACAAGCAGCGCGGCTTGATCCGGCGGTGGCCATTCGTGGTTAACACATCAACGCCACTTCACCCGCCCATTCCAGATTCACTGACGCTACAACTCTGCGATGTTTATAAGTCTTACAATCTTGGGCTACCGTCCCAAACCGATGTGCTTCACGGTTTGAATTTACGCATTAAGCGCGGAGAATTTGTCGCCTTGATTGGCCCTTCTGGCTCCGGCAAAAGCACCTTACTCAATCTGATAGGCTTACTCGACAAACCAACCTCGGGCGAGCTCTTCATCAGCGGCCATCCAACCACTGAATTGCACGACACCGAGCTGACTCAACTACGTGCAAATTCTATAGGGTTTGTTTTTCAATTCCACCATTTACTACCTGAGTTTACCGCCACCGAAAATGTGATGCTGCCGCTCTTGGCGGCCAAGGGGTACCCCAGTGAAGCTATGCAATTGCGAGCTGAATTACTGATCGACCAAGTCGGCCTGAAAGAAGTTGGCAAGCATATGAGCCACGACCTGTCCGGCGGTCAACAACAGCGTGTGGCAATTGCCCGAGCGTTAGTGATGGAACCTGCTCTGGTACTAGCCGATGAGCCAACAGGTAATCTTGATACGAAAGCAGCAGACAGTATTTTCGATTTGTTGCGCCGTGTAAACGCCGAAAGCGGGACCAGCTTTTTAATTGTTACCCATGATCCGCGCTTAGCATTGCGGTGCGACCGTATCATTGAATTGGTGGATGGCAGGATTGATTCTGATAAGACGAATACCGCGCTTAAATAAATATCCGTCTACCAGAGATGGACTTCGTATTTTTTAACGCCCCTCGCATATTGAAAAGCCTCTAAACAACTAAGCCTTTAAACAACTAAGTCTCTAAACAACAAGCTACTTTAATTATTCGAATCCCCAGACAAGGCTTTAAATGCGCCCGTCAAAAAACTACCGGTACTTTTTAAGCCGCGCACAATCGACTCCATCGCACTGAACTGGGCTTGCAGGCGAGCGCGATAAGCTTCACTGCGGCGATCAAGCACTTTCTGGTCAGTTTTAGTTTTATCTACTTCTTTTGTAATATTGTCTTCACGATTTTTTATCATGCCGTTGGATTTTAGAAAATCATCGATCAGGCGTGAAAAAGTTCCGGCAAAGCCCCGCGAAAATGTAATTTTAGCGGAGGTAGCTCCCGCCGCAACGCGCATGCTAAGCCCCTCAGCTTTACTCCCCAAGGCCGGCAACAACACGTCGCCCAAGCCGAAAGCGGTGACGCCGCCAACGGTACCGCCAACATTGGCGCCAGCCGTACCCGTAATATTACTGATGCCCATATCCGCCATGTCGGCGCTTGTTGCACTGAAGGCAACGTTGCTACTGCTTCCATAAGCATTAGACGTGAATTCAAGCTTATTGGTGCCACTGTTATAGACAACGCTAAGGCTCAACTTGCCTGTCACTAGATTTGAATCTGAATTAATTCTGGTTTGTAAGTCGGCGGCCAGCGCATCACCGTTTGCATAGGTAGCCACCGGCAGAGTGATAGCGGAGGTACTCACCCCATCCACCGCCGCCGTAAATGTGTAGGTTTTACCGGTCGTATCCAACGGAAAAGCAGAAACCATAGCACCGACAATTAATGCTCCTTTAGCAGGTTGTTGCGTTATCACAACATCATAGGAACCTGCCGTACTTTTGGCGCTATTTTTAGTCACGGCAATTTGTGCATTGTCCGACGATGTTTTAGGGATAAAAAGATCGCGCAC
>JAYWHF010000624.1:0-2350 GCA_043777855.1 Gammaproteobacteria bacterium
CCCCTGCATAGTTATATGAACAAGGGCTTTCTATCACTGATACCCGATGAAGCTATTATTGATTTAGAAATGAATCTCTACCGAACAACTTATCCGCAAAAAACTATTTCAGATAAAGTAGCCGCCGCGAATTTTTACAGCAACAGGAGTATGGAATTATTAGCAGATGGCAAACAAGAAGATGCTTTTTTGTATCTACGCAAATCCCTACAAGAAAGTGATCAACAGAGCTACGTTTGGAATAATTTTGCGAGCATTTTTAGACGACACACGCTATTGAAAGAAACAGAAATAATTTATTTACATGGCCTTACAGTAAATCCCGATGACCTTACGATTATGAATAATCTATCGGCGATTTATCATAAAATGGGCAACAAAAAACAAGCAGATATTTTCAACAAAAAAGTCAAACGTTATCGCGAGGCAAATCCGTACTACCAATATCTTTTAGCTCACTCAGCCTACGATGGGGGAGACTACGAAGAGGCACTAACAAGGGTAAAGCGAGCGATAGCGCAAGAAAAAAAAGAACCCCGATTTTATCTACTCATCGCAAATGTTTATGAGCATTTGGGGCGCGCGCAGGATGTAAAACTCATGACAAAAAAATACCAAGACTTGCTGGTAAAAGAAAATTAAACCCGTCACAGCGCCGAGTACTTACGTTGCGCCACGCTTCCACTGCAATAAACCGCGATTCTTTTATCCATATCCTTGCTTGACGCTAGCAATTATCTGACTGCTGGTTTATCGTCTCGTTTTTACCGACATTAATTGCCTAGGTAACAACATGACTGAAAATACGCCTACCAAAGAAAACTCTCGTCAGGCATCAGACGTTGAGCTGTTAAACGAAACAATTACACGCTTTCAGCGTATTTTGAATGGCAGTGGTTACGGATTCTGGGAATGGAATCTCGCCACCAAACGCGTTGATTGGTCGGGCGGTTTCTGGGAGAAGTTGGGCTACCGGCCTGAAGACGAAGACCTCAGTGATGCCACAAGATACCTATCCTACATTCACGAAGACGATCACGAATCGATTATGACAGCAATGCGCGCTCACCTGCGCACGGGTGAACCCATGGATGCAAGCTATCGTCTGCGTAATAAACAAGGTGAATATGTATGGACACAAGTTCGCGCCGACTCTATTCGCGACGAAAACGGCCGTGTAATGATTATGTCAGGCGTGCATTTTGATATCACTGCACTTAAACATACGGAAGATGCGCTTCGCGAGTCAGAAGCAAGGCAAGAGCGGATTATTCAATCAACGAACGACGGCATCTGGGAATGGTACGCCGAGGGTTCGCACTTTTCTAGCCGCTGCTGGGAAACTATAGGTTATGACGCGCGTGATGACGAGATTGCAAAAGGCGACGATAAATTACTACTCTGGCGTAACCTTATTCATCCAGAAGATTTACCCAAGTTCGATAAAGCCTTGAGCGATCATGTTATCGGTAAAAAATCTTTTGATATTGAATACCGCGCCATCGGAAAAAATAATGGTATTTATTGGATACGAACTCGTGGCCGAGTGAGCTACGATAAAAATGAAAAGCCATTACGCATGTCTGGCTCCAACATGGACATGACACGAATTCGACGCGCAGAGGAACGCGTTATGCTCGCAAAGGAGGCCGCTGAAAAAGCTAACCGAGCCAAATCGGAATTTTTGTCGAGCATGAGCCATGAACTGCGCACACCACTTAACGCCATTTTGGGTTACACGCAGCTGTTTGAGTACGATTTAAATTTAACGCCGCCGCAAATAACAAATGTGCGTGAAATTCGCAAAGCCGGCGATCATTTATTACAATTAATTAATGACGTTCTCGATCTTGCAAAAATAGAATCGGGTATGATGACCGTATCGCTCGAACCTGTGTTGGTTGCCAGAGTTGTCACCGAAGCCTTTACGCTGGTTAAGCCGCAATCCGATCGAAAAAATATAAAACTTATTTCAACCTTTAATAATCTGGACAACTATTATGTTGTCGCTGATAACATTCGCTTTAAGCAAGCGCTCATTAACTTACTGAGCAATGCCGTAAAGTATAACAATCAAGATGGTGAGGTTGAGGTGCGCTTGCAGCTCGTTACCGCTGCAACACTGCGTATTACTGTTTGTGACAATGGCAATGGAATTCCCGCCAATCGTCAGTCAGAAGTTTTTCAACCTTTCAATCGTTTAAATGCAGAATTCAGTAACATTGAGGGCTCTGGTGTCGGCTTAGTTATCACCAAACAACTTGTTGAAATGATGAATGGCTTACTTGATTTTAAGAGCAGCGAGAATTTCGGAACCGAGTTTTGGATAGAATTACCCTTGGCAAAAGAA
>JAYWHF010000625.1:0-6490 GCA_043777855.1 Gammaproteobacteria bacterium
CCCAAATCAACACTGAAACGCCAGTCGCAGTCGCCGGAGCCCAGGCGAGCAAACCCTCTATAGAAGGTGCAAGGACAACCATCATCGAGTTTACGGGTGCCATGATCTCGGGCGAAATCCAACGCGCAAGCCAACTTGGCATCTGCAAAGCGTCGATCCCGCCAACGCCACCAGCCAGGGTGCCAGCATGGGATGTTGTCCAAGCAGCGGCGGCTTGAAACGCCCACGCTGCAAGCGACCACAACAATAAGAGACTGAAAATAATGAACCAAGTAAGCCAGTAAAGCATGAAGGTATTTTGTTTTGTTAAGCTGACACAGCTGCTTATCTTTACATAAAATGCATAGAAAAATGTGATGTAAAAACGGGACTGTCATTCCGCTTTTAGACGCTGGCGAGGTTCTCTTGCATTACGTGTGGATGATGCGATAGTTCATCGGTAGGCCGCTTGGGCAAGGTCGATTTTGACGTTCCATAAGTACGTTCTGCTAGACAACATCGAAGACTACGCCACACCGAAGGCCACAGCATGCGCAAGGCTGGATGGGTCCTGGCGACGAGCAAGTCACCTCGGAATTCTCAGGTGGTGTTGATTCATCCGCCTACGCCGCACTGATATACCGCGCCATTGGTGGGAACCAGCTGTCCTGTGTCTTCGTAGACCACGGCCCGTTGCGCTTGAACTAGGGCGACTTGGTGATGAAAATGTTCGTTGGCCAATTCCATGCCAAGGTGATACGCGTAGACGCTAGCGATTTGTTTCTGGGCAAACTGGCCGGCGTCAGCGCCCCCCAAAGCCAAACGCAAAATCATAGGTTCCGAGTTCGTCACCGTTTTCAAATAAGAAGCCGGCAAGCTCACCGACACCACGTTTCTGAACCAACGCACGATTTACTCCGATGCTATCGAGTCCGGAGCCGCCAAGAGCAAGAAGGCCGCCACCATCAACAGCCACCACAATGTCGGCGGCCTGCCTGAGCAACTGGGCTTGAAGCTGCTAGAGCCCATGCGCGACCTGTTCAAATACGAGGTGCGCGAACTCGGCGTCGCCCTCGGCCTGCCGCACGACATTGTCCACCGCTACCCCTTCCCCGGCCCGGGCCTGCGGGTTCGCATTCTGGGCGAAGGTAAAACGGAATACGCCGCCCTGCTGCGCCAGGTCGATGCCAACTTTCATCGAAGACCTGCGCAATGTCAAAGACGAGGCCAGCGGCAAGACCTGGTACGACCTAACGAGCGAATCCTTCGCCATCTTCCTACCGGTGAAAAGACTAGGTGTCATGGGCAACGGCCGTACCTACGAATACGTGGTGGCCTGCGCGCCGTGCAAACCTGCGACTTCATGACGGCTGGCTGGGCCGAATTGCCTTACGCGCTGTTGAAAAAAGTGTCTAGCCGCATCATCTACGAGGTGCGCGGTATCAACCGCGTGACCTACGATGTCTCATCCAAACCAGCGGCGACGTTAGAGTGGGAGTGATGGAGGGAGCGTAGCCGTTCATAGTTGGCTCGAAACAAGTCGATGGCATGCTGCGCTTTTTTTTGGCCGGCAATGGTCAGTTGTGTCCAATATTGATAGTTTGGATCACTGCGATAGCGAAAGGGTTGAGCCTTACCCTGTTGGATAAAACTCTTGTTAATCTCCGCGTCGCTGGCTACGTGGGCTTCGCCATAAAAGTGCAGATGACCTATCTCTGCTTCACCAAGGTAAAAGTCGGCACCGTCGACGCTATCGGGATCGTACAAATCCCAGTGCGTGGCGGCGATGACGCCGGGCCACGATTGAACTTCTGCCGCCACAATACCAAGCAAGGCGGGCATGTTGGGTGGCGCTTGAATAGGACCTTTGTCAGAGAGTTTCATTGTCGGCAAGACTCAATGGTGATCTGCGGAATGAACGATTCTCGATAGCGCTTCAGTCAACCCCACCTGCCCGTGCATGACTTCATGTGTATTTTCAAATGCTATAAGACCGGAATTAAAACCAGCAAACATTTCTACAAAAGCACTGACGGTGACTTGAGGGAAGCCTTTGCTCAACATGACGGCTGACCAAGCAGCATCGCTGTCCTCAATTACTTTTATTGGGCGATTTAATAGTTGTGAAAATACACGGGATGCATCCAATGGTGAATAATCTTCTGGCCCATGGAGTTCGACAATACGGCGGTTTGTAGGCGGTTCTCGCAAAAGGGTCGCTGCGCAACGCCCAATGTCTACTGCACTGACCATGGGTAGAGCATGTTCAATGGGTCGAAACATGGACGGTAAAATGCCTTTTTCTTGAACAGGTTGCATTGACCACGCCCAGTTTTCTATGAAGTTGGCTGCACGCAAAATTGTCACGCTGCCAGCGTAATGTTGTAGCTGCTGCTCAAAGTCATAGGTGGTCAGGATGTTACCGGTGCCCTTTGAGTGCTGAGCGCCCACCGAAGAAAGTGCCACAGCATAAGGTACTTTGGCTGTATTGGCCGCTTCAATAAGGCTTGCATGAATATGGTGTGCCTGAGCATAGAGTTCTGGTACAAAGTAGGCAGGCGGGTTCATCAAGTATGCGGCCTCTACGTTTTGCAGGGCTTTTGTCAGGTCTGCTGTGTTGCCCAGGTCAGCTACCACGACCTCAGCGCCTTTTCGCCGCCACTCTTTGGCCTGTGCGTCGTCACGCCGAACAATCATGCGGATGGATTGACCCGCATCTATCAGTGCTTGGCTAAGTGCCAAGCCCGTCTGCCCGAAGGCGCCAGTAATTGCGTACATTTGAGATTTACCTTAGTGTTTTGAAAAGGGGCAAGGCATTAATGCCAAATTCTTGCAAGTCGATTGCCGTGCATTTATTGGATGTCAAAAAACTCACCACTCGCATGGAACGTTTTGAGGATTGGCGGCGCGTCCACTGCGCAAGCAACTTGAGCGAGCAAGAGTGTGAGGGCAAGACATAGAGCCTTGGTAAGCATGTTCATCTTTGAGTAGAGTGTAGAAGCAAGAACATATTGTCTTTGTTTGGTACATAATTGAAAAGATCAATAAAGGCATATTGAGGATGCAGAAAATGAATGTCAAATCCGCACTAGAAGACTTCGCTGTGGCAGACCTGAAGTTTCTACAGGCACTGCTAGACACCAGTGCCATCACGCGTGCGGGTGAATTGCTGGAAATGAGCCAGCCCTCCGCTTCGAGGGCAATGACCAAGCTACGCGGCCATTTTGGTGACCCCTTGCTTGTGCGTACGGCTCGTGGCTATGTGCTGACGCCTGTTGCTGAACTGCTACGCCCAGCGGTCAGGGCGTCATTGGATGCTATGCACGCCTTGTTTGAAGTTGCGGCCTTCGATGCTTTGACTTCGACGCGTGCTTTTCGTATTGCCAGCACAGACTACGGGGTAGCGGTCACTTTGTTGCCCCAACTGTCCAAGCTAAGAAATCTCGCGCCAAGCGTATCCTGGCAAATTGACCCATGGTCAGATGACACGATTGCCAGACTTGAGCGAGGTGAGCTTGACTGCGCACTTTATTCAGACGAAGTAATGCCGCCTGATTTTCATTACCTTAAACTCTTTAACGACGGCTATGCCTTTGTTTGCCGTCCACAACATCCACTGACAAAATCTGCCCCTGGCTCCACGATGGCTTTACTCAAAGAGGCATCCAAATTCCCTCAGTATGCCCCCCGCTACCTTGCATCACGTCGTTATGTCACAGATGATCTGTACAGCCGACTAGGTCTGAACGCTGTCAACATTGTTATGGCCTCGCCGTACTTCCACACCGCATTGGAGAGCGTGCTAGTGAGTGATTTGGTTTCGGTTGTTCCCGAGCGTTTGGCACGAGCCTGGCAGAAACAATCTCAAGTAGTCGTTTTACCGATAAAAGAGAAAAGCCTACATTTTGAATACAGGTTGATCTGGCATGAGCGTGCTCATCGCGATAGAGGGCTTAAGTGGTTCAGAGAGAGGTTCCATGGGGATGCCGGCGGTTGAGATAATGCGATATCCGATCGCTGCATGCTTCTGACATACTCTAGGTGCAAAATGCGGCGAATCTAGACACTTCTGGACTATGCCCACATCGACAAAACCTGTGGCGGTAAAATTGACGGTAAGGACGACCTTGGACTATTAACACTGACTGTCTCAAACAGTGCAACGCGAAACGATGACATTCAAGTTTTCGTTCGGGTTGACAATTGAGTGGGAGTGAGCTGTAAGCAGGCAGTGAGCCTGCCGCTGATCGCGAGGCGACAACTAGTCTGACACCGAGGAGAAGCCAAACGGCTTTGCAGGACCGCACGCGGTAGATGAAAGCCGCAGCAACTTGACTAGGCGACTCGATACCTGACTGTTGCGATCAAACCAGCGCCAACCGCGCCGCAAGGAAATCGATCAATGCCTTGACGCTGAGCGGCTGCAAGCGCGAGGTCGTCACGGCCTGGATCGGCAAGCGCGGCACCACCCACTCGGGTAGCACTTGCGCCAGGACTCCACGGGCTACGGCTTCGCGCACCAGCAGCGGTGCCAACGCTGCAATACCCATGCCTCGTTCGGCGAGCGTGCTCATCAGCCCCATGTTGTTGACCGTGAAGCGTCCGCGCACGGCGACCTGTACTGACTCTTTGTCGCGCTGTAGCTGCCATATCGTTTGGCGCTGCGGATTGCGCGCAAAAATACATTCGTGCTCGACCAGATCGGTTGGTCGAGTCGGCTGCCCGTGCAGGTCAAGGTAGGCTGGCGACGCGAATAGCGCCTGCTCGATGGTGCCGATACGCCGCGCGATGAGTGACGCATCCTTTACGCTTCCCAAGCGGATCGCCACGTCGACATGTTCGTCGATCAAGTTTGTGTGGCTTGGCGACAGATCGAGGTCGAAGCTGATGCCCGGGAACCGGCGTGCGAACTCGGGCAGCAGCGGGCCGATAACGAACACCCCCAAATCAACTGGCATTGAGACGCGCACATGTCCGGACGGCAACGCCGCTGATTCTCGTAGCGCCTCCTGAGCTAGGCGCGCTTCGTCGACCAAGTGCGCGCAGCGCTCGAAGTAACGTCGACCGGCATCGGTCAGTTCGACGCGACGCGTGTTGCGGTCAAACAGGCGCACAGCAAACTCGCGCTCCATCGCTGCGATGCGGCGCGACAGCGTAGGGCCGGGCACACCGAGGTTGGCACTCGCACGGCTAAAGTTGCCGGTGCGCGCAACCGCGACGAACAGAGTCATGTCGTGGAGTGCTGATAGATTGTTCATGTGGCTTATATTATGTCAAAAATGAAAATATCATTGTCATTTTTAACTATATATTGCATTAGTAAATCAATCCACAATACCTTTCATGAAAGCGATTCGCATCCATTCCTACGGCAACCCCGAGCTGATGCAGCACGACATCGATGTGGTGCACGACACCATCGGTGGTCCAACTCAGGAAGCGTCGTGGGGCGTCATGAAGCCAGGCGGTATCTTAGTTGCCACCGCGATGCCACCGCCTCGGCGAGAGCGGTAAGGCGCGGGGAAAGATGATCCTGCACATCAACGCACCGCGTCCTTGATCATTTCTCAACCCAACCCAAGCAATTTGTCCCTACATTTAACGGAGAACCGAGCATGAAACCATTCGACATCCAAGATACCGCAGTCATCCTGATTGACCACCAGGTCGGCACAAATACGTGGGCTTCGAGTACGCCGCTGGAGCTTCTTCAGCGTAACGTGGTTATCCTCGCCAAATTCGCCATGGGTACCGGCATGCCTTTGGTACTGACCTCCAGCCAAGAGACCAACACCCACATTCAAGGCCCGCTGATGCCGGAGCTTGAGGTGATCGCACCAGCCCAATTCGCAGCGCGCATCAAGCGCAAGGGTTTGGTAAACGCGTGGGATGACGAGGACTTCGCCAGCGCCTGCCGCGCCACCGGCAAACGTAACTTCGTAATGGCTGGTGTCACGACCGATGTCTGCATGGTCGCGCCCGCGATCAGCGCAGTTGAGGAGGGCTTTAACGTGCAGGTAGTGTGCGATGCCTGCGGCTCGGGCAACCAGATTGCCGAGGAAATGGCATGGCGGCGCATGGAACGTGCGGGTGTTCGGCTGAACAGTACAAACTCGATGATTGCCGAACTTGTTCGTAACTGGGCCTCGCCAGCAGGTGCGGTAGCCTTTCCGCTGCTGACGTGACAGGTTGATTCAGCGCCGCGCCCTCTAAAATTGGACTTGCCCCGTTTCCACGGACAGTTTATTGGGGTAGGTTCAGAATCCGAGTGCTTGAGTTTTCGATCCGGTTATGATCTAGGCCATTTTTAAAGGTACAGCATGATCGAACTACTCACTAGCCCCCAAGCCTGGATTGCATTTGCTACGCTGACGGCGCTGGAGCTGGTGTTAGGTATTGATAACATTATTTTCATCTCCATCCTGGTGGACAAGTTGCCTCCTGAGCGGCGTGAGTTTGCGCGCCGGCTAGGGCTCTTTATGGCGATGTTCATGCGCATTGGCCTGCTGTT
>JAYWHF010000626.1:0-6472 GCA_043777855.1 Gammaproteobacteria bacterium
AGGCTCAATTGACTTTGTGATGGCCGATGTTGACCGCTAATTCTTCTCAGACTATTGCCACCGATCGCGGTGCAACCTTTGTGCTCAGTGCGGCTGAGCGCGAGCAAATCGAGCACGCGATGCATCATTATGTTGATCCGCGGGCAGCGACTATAGATGCATTAAAAATTGTGCAGGCTAAGCATCGCTGGGTCCCTGATGGTGCCGTAACCGCTATAGCAAATTTACTTGGTACAAGCGCTTCTGATGTGGAAGGCGTGGCGACTTTTTACAACAGAATTTACCGTCAACCGGTTGGTCGTCATGTAATTGCTGTTTGCGATAGTACCAGTTGTTTCTTGATGGGTTTTGACCAGCTTTACGGTGCATTGCAGAAAAAACTTGGCATCGGCCCGGGGCAAACCACGGCGGATGATCGTTTCACCCTTTTACCAATTGTTTGCCTTGGCGCCTGCGATAAAGCACCGGTTTTGATGATTAATGATGTGACTCACTTTAATGTGACCCACGAAAATATTGACTTTGTATTGGAGCACTATCTATGACCTCCAATGTGAATGTTGGGTTAGCCAATGTTGGCCCAGAAACGCATCCGCTCACATGGCGCTACACCAAAGCGGGTAAGGCTGTTTCAGATATCAAAGAATACGAAGCACTCGAAGGCTACGTCGCCTTAAAGAAAGCAGTTGCTCTTCAGCCTCTGGAAATACAAGCGCAAGTCAAAGCTGCAAATTTGCGTGGTCGCGGTGGTGCCGGGTTCCCCACAGGTGTGAAATGGTCTCTCATTCCGATGGGTGAAGACGCGGGACAAAAATACCTTGTGTGTAATGCCGACGAGATGGAGCCTGGTACTTTTAAAGACCGGATGTTGATGGAGGAGCTTCCCCATCAAATGGTAGAGTCCATGGTATTAGCGGCCTACGCGATAGGCGCTTCCAAGGGTTATATATTTTTGCGCGGCGAGTATGTTCTTGCTGGTGAGCGCTTGAATGCCGCTATCGATCAAGCTAAAGCGGCGGGCTATTTGGGTGATAATCTTCTGGGTTCGGGTTTCAATTTCGAACTTCATGTTCACTTAGGTGCTGGTCGGTACATCTGTGGTGAGGAAACCGCGTTAATCAATTGTTTGGAAGGGCGGCGCGCCAATCCGCGGACAAAACCTCCATTCCCGCAGCAAGCAGGAGCTTGGGGTCGGCCAACGATTGTTAACAATGTCGAGACTTTAATGAATGTGCCAGCAATTGTTCTGCGTGGCGCTGACTGGTTCAAAGGGTTGTCGCAAGGCAAAAGCACCGACTCCGGAACCAAAATGTACGGCATTTCCGGCAAAGCAAAAGTCACGGGCTTGTGGGAGTTGCCCATCGGCACTAGCTGTCGTGAATTACTCTATACCTACGGCGGCGGCATGGCAGAAGGGCTGGGCTTAATGTGCTGGTTGCCCGGCGGCGCTTCTACGGATTTCTTGATGGAGGAGCACCTCGATCTGCCGATGGACTTTGACACCATTTCAAAAGCGGGTAGCCGCATGGGCACCGCGCTGATTACGGTCATTGACGATCAACAAAATATTATTTCAGTGGTGCGCAATCTCGAGGAGTTCTTTGCCCGTGAGTCTTGTGGGTGGTGTACGCCGTGCCGTGATGGTTTGCCGTGGACGGTGAAGCTTATGGAATCGATTGAGGCAGGAGAGGGGCGCGAAGGCGATATTGAAACCCTACAGCAGCTCACTCGCTTTCTTGGGCCCGGCAAGACTTTTTGTGCGCATGCCCCTGGGGCGATGGAGCCCTTGCAAAGCGCATTGAAGTTTTTCCCAGAAGAATTTAAGAAAGGTATTAAAGCCTAGTTTTTTAAGCTCGGTTTTCGCGAGGTGATTTAGGTCATCTTAAACATCAAAAGTAACCGCTAGACGGTATAGGTAAGACGCAGAATGGCGACCATTCACGTAGACGGAAAAACATACGACGTTAAAGGTTCAGACAATCTTTTAGAAGCTTGTTTGAGCCTCGGTCTTGATATTCCTTATTTTTGCTGGCATCCCGCTTTGGGCTCAGTTGGTGCTTGCCGCCAGTGTGCGGTTAAGCAATTTGCTGATGAAAATGACACTCGCGGTCGCCTTGTCATGTCGTGTATGACTCCCGCTAACGATAAAACTTATATCGCTATTCAAGACGAAGAGGCGAAGTCGTTCCGTAAGAGTGTGGTCGAATGGTTAATGACCAATCACCCTCATGATTGTCCCGTTTGTGCCGAAGGTGGCCATTGTCATTTGCAAGATATGACAGTGATGACTGGTCATAACACCCGTCGTTATCGCTTTACGAAACGCACGCACTTGAATCAGGATCTCGGGCCATTTGTTAATCACGAAATGAACCGCTGTATCGCTTGTTACCGTTGCGTGCGCTACTACGATGATTACGCTGGTGGAAAAGATTTTGGTGTTTACGGATCTCGTGACCAAGTCTATTTTGGTCGTCCGGAAGATGGTGATCTTGAAAGCGAATTCTCTGGCAACTTAACTGAAGTATGTCCGACCGGTGTTTTTACCGATAAAACCCATGCTGATCACTACACCCGTAAGTGGGATATGCAATTTGCGCCGAGCGTTTGTCAGAGTTGCTCTGTGGGCTGCAATACGAGCCCGGGCGAGCGCTACGGTGAAATTAGACGCGTTGAAAACCGTTACAACGCCTCTGTAAATCATTATTTTTTATGTGATCGCGGACGTTTTGGTTATGGGTTTGTAAATCGCGACGATCGTCCTGTAGCACCGCGGCTGGCATCGAACCCACAAACCTTTACTATCGACACGGCTCTTGATACAGCCGCCGAGTTGTTACGTGGTGCAAAACGTGTTGTCGGTATTGGTTCGCCGCGCACGTCTTTGGAGACCAACTTCGCGCTGGCTGACTTGGTTGGCCAGGGTAACTTCTCCTACGGTGTTGCTGCCGATGAGCAAGCCTTGAATACCTTGGTACATAGAGTTCTTTCGCAAGGTAATGTTGTTACCCCAAGCCTGCGCGACATCGAAAAAGCCGATGCTGTTTTAGTATTGGGCGAAGATGTTACTCAGACGGCGCCTCGTATCGCCTTAGCGGTGCGGCAAGCCGCAAAAACAATTGCGTTGGTTCTGGCGGCTCAGAAGAAGATTCCCGAGTGGAATGCTGAGCCTATAAAAAATATTACGCAAACCCAAAAGAGCCCAGTGTTTATTGCGAGTGTAGACGCAACCCGTTTAGATGATATTGCGGCCGCCACAGCGCGGGCGTCTGCTGCTGATATTGCTCGTTTGGGTTTCGCCGTAGCACATATTATTGACGCGGGTTCGCCTGCCGTTGATGGCCTAACGAGCACCGATAAAGCTCGTGCTCAGACAATTGCAGATAGTTTACTTGCAGCCGAGAAACCTCTAGTTATTTCTGGTACAGGATTGAAATCAGCAGCGGTTATTCAAGCCGCGGCCAACGTTGCTTACGCATTGAAGTCGCGCGGGAAAAATGTCGGTATCGCCTTAACGCTCCTTGAGTCAAACAGTTTGGGTACAGCTTTGTTGGATACTCAGGGTGGAGAGTCTGTAGAGACTATTTTAACGGCGGTACGTGATGGCAAAGCGGATGTGTTAGTCATTGCAGAAAATGATCTCTATCAGCGTGCTCCTACTGAATTAGTGGATGCTGCTTTAAGCGCGGCCAAGTTTGTATTGGTTCTCGATCATCAAGCAACACCTACAGCACAGCGCGCAAGCTTCCTGCTTCCGGCATCAAGTTTTGCTGAAGGGGATGGTACTTTGGTCAATATGGAAGGCCGGGCGCAGCGCTTTTTTCAGGTATTCGATGCGAGTTATTACAATCCGAATAACTTGATTCGCGAAGGTTGGCGCTGGTTGCACGCGATCAAAGCAACCCTAGATAACAAAGGGGTTGATTGGTCGCAACTCGATGACGTTACGGCTCAATTGGCCAGCGCTAATACCTCACTTGCTGCCATTAGTTCCGCAGCTCCAGGCGCAAAAATGCGTATTCACGGTTTAAAAATTGCCCGTGAGTCCAACCGTTACTCTGGTCGTACGTCGATGCGCGCTAACTTGTCGGTTCACGAGCCGCGCGCCTCTCAAGACTATGATTCGGCGCTTTCCTTTTCGATGGAGGGAGCCTCAGGCCCTACTAACGACTCCCAACTGATTCCCTTTGCGTGGGCCCCGGGATGGAACTCTCCGCAAGCTTGGAACAAGTTTCAAGTTGAAGTTGGCGGTCAAGTGCGTGCGGGAGATATGGGCGTTCGCTTGATTGAGGCGGCAGTCTCTGCGAGTTACTTTACGCAAGTTCCTTCTTCAACCTCTGGTTTACAATCTGCTCCTCTTTATCATCTTTATGGTAGCGATGAGCAGTCATCACTTTCGGACGTTGTGGCGAGTCGGGTTCCCACAGCCTATGTCGCTTTGTCACCTAGCGATGCGCAAACACTCGGTTTGTCCAACGGACAAAATGCTGAAGTTAGTTCAGGGGCCAGTCGTTTTAGCGCACCCATTAAAATTTCGCCTCACTTAGCTGTCGGTGTAGTGGGCATACCGGTTCTGGCGGGCTTACCGAGGATGATTTCTGGATTGACCGTTAACCTCAGGGGGGCTGTGTAATGAGTTTTTTCACGCCTGAGTCGCTGGCAATTATGTTTGCCGTTTTCAAAGCCTTGGTGATTCTGTTTGGCGTTGTTATCTGCGCCGCATTTCTCAGTTTTGTTGAACGGCGGATGTTGGCTTTGTGGCAAGACCGCTATGGTCCGAATAGAGCGGGGCCCTTTGGTTTGTTACAACTTCCTGCCGATATGATCAAAATGTTCTTCAAAGAAGATTGGACGCCTCCCTTTGTCGATAGGCTGACGTTCTGGGTGGCTCCTGGCGTAGCTATGGGCGGCTTGCTTCTGTCATTTGCGGTTATTCCGATCATCCCCGGCTGGGTGGTGGCGAATTTAAACGTAGGTTTGCTGTTTTTTATGGCAATGGCAGGTTTGTCAGTTTATGCGGTGATGTTTGGCGGGTGGTCATCAAACAGCAAATACGCTCTTTTAGGTGGTATTCGTGCTACGGCCCAAACGGTAAGTTACGAAGTTTTTATGGGCCTGTCCCTGATGGGTGTGGTAGCCATTGCTGGGTCATTTCAAATGACGGAGATTGTTAATGCACAAAAACACGGCTGGTTTGTGTTTCCGCAAATTTTGGGTTTCTTAACCTTTTCGATTGCTGGCATTGCGGTGACTCACCGCTCTCCGTTTGATGCACCAGAAGCAGAGCAGGATCTGGCGGCGGGATATCACACCGAATACTCAGGTTTGAAATGGGGTATGTTTTTTGTCGGTGAGTACATAGGCGTTGTGCTTATATCTGCTTTGATTACGGTGTTATTTTTTGGTGGCTGGTTACCCCCGTTTGAATGGTTTGTGTTCGATTACATTCCACCGTTCTTTTGGTTCGCCAGTAAGACGGGTTTCTTTATCATGATGTTTATTTTGATTCGCGCGGCCTTACCTCGTCCACGTTACGATCAAATTATGGATTTTGGTTGGCGTGTTTGCTTGCCCATTACCCTCGTTAATCTGGTAGCTACCGCCGCGGTTGTGCTACTTCTCGATCAATCTGCTGCTTAAGCTGGAGGTACTGAAATGATAAAACTTTTACACGACGTATTTACCCAGTTTCGCAGTCTGTGGCTGGTGTTCTCTCACGCTTGGCGCAAGCGCGACACTATTCAATATCCTGAGCAAATGCCTTACATTCCGCCTCGCTATCGTGGCCGTATTGTTCTGACGCGCGACCCTGATGGCGAAGAGCGCTGCGTAGCCTGCAATCTTTGCGCAGTAGCTTGCCCGGTGGGTTGCATTTCATTACAGAAAGCAGAAACGGAGGATGGCCGCTGGTATCCGGAATTTTTCCGTATCAATTTTTCCCGCTGTATTTTCTGCGGAATGTGCGAAGAGGCTTGCCCAACAACAGCAATTCAACTGACGCCAGATTTTGAAATGGCGGAATATAAACGCCAGGATCTGGTGTATGAAAAAGAGCATTTGTTGATATCGGGTACGGGCAAGTATCACGAATATAATTTTTACCGTGTTGCCGGTTTATCGATAGCGGGCAAACCAAAAGGCGCTGCACAAAACGAATCGGCGCCGGTTAGTGTGAAGAGTCTATTGCCCTAATTTTTCATTTTATTTAGCACAGGAATACAACGTGGGAACTGCATTCGCTTTTTACTTCGCTGCAGCAATCGCTCTGATTGCTTCAGTGAGGGTTGTTACTGGTACCAACCCAGTACATGCTCTTTTGTATTTGGTGGTTTCATTACTTGCCGTGGCAATGATCTTTTTTGCGATAGGGGCTCCTTTTGCGGCGGCTCTTGAAATGATTGTTTATGCGGGTGCCATCATGGTGTTGTTTGTCTTTGTGGTGATGATCCTTAATTTGGGCGCCGCTATCGAC
>JAYWHF010000627.1:0-18285 GCA_043777855.1 Gammaproteobacteria bacterium
CGTCGTTACCAGGTAACGACGTCAGCCGAGGTTCGCGAGTGGTCAGCTACAGAGATCGAGAAGTTTGCGGAACTCGCTACCGCACCGAATACGAAAATCGGATAATTGGCTATGATGTAAGTTACCGCTACCTAGGGCGCATCTACCAAACTCGCACCGACCGTCACCCTGGCGATAGAATTCCAGTTGCCGTGAATGTTCGCGCCAACTACCGAGATTAATCTAATTATTGATCGCGATCGCTTTCCAACTTGAATCTTTACTATTTGAAGGCGATAGTGTTCACAACCTTAGCGTGCCAATACGCAACAAGGCACGCTAAAAAGTGCGGAGGCAACTGTGTCCCAAGTGACTTTTAAAAAATTCATCAAAAACAACAAACACCTGCTTATATTGCAGCCCACGCTAGCAATCGCACTCTTAGTGTCCGCGCACCAGGTATTTGCTGAGAGGGATTTATTTGAAAACGAGCCGAGCGTACAACAACCACTCCCTGCGCAAGCAATGATTCCTGAACCAAGCGCGGACGAGGAGATTCAGGAGCCGGCCGTTTCACCAACTGATGCAGCCTTACGTGCGCAACAACACGTCGACGGCAAGGTAATGAATGTACGAAAATTTCAAGATGAGAATAAAACTCTTTATGGCGTCAAAGTTTTGCAAAAAAATGGTCGAATGAAAACGGTAAACGTGGATGCCAATAGCGGAGATATCCTCGAGTAAGCATCCACAGAAAAATAAGACAGTGAATTTCGGCGACCCTAACACATAAACTAAAAAAGGAACCCAGCAATGCGCCTGTTAGTCGTTGAAGACGAAGATACATTACGCGAACAAATTGTGTTGTTAATTGAAAGTGAAAAGTACGTTTGTGACAGCGCCGCTGATGGCCGAGAAGGTTTATTCCTCGGCAGTGAATATGACTACGATTTAGCCATTATTGATTTGGGTTTACCCTTGCTGGACGGTACGCAACTGATTAAACAATTGCGTGCGAAAAAGCGAAATTTTCCGATCTTAATTCTGACGGCGAGGGGAAACTGGCAAGATAAAGTAGAAGGATTAGAAGCAGGCGCTGACGACTACTTAACCAAACCTTTTCATCCAGAGGAATTACGGGCCCGATTGCATGCACTTTTGCGGCGCGCCAATGGTCATGCAACCCCCGTGCTTCGCTATGGCCCTGTCGCAATCGATACCAGTGCGCGCCGAGTACACCGCGGTGATGAAGAAATAGAATTAACCAGTTTTGAATACAATACTCTGACCTATCTAGCATTACACGCCGGAAAAAATATTTCGAAAACAGAATTGACTGAGCACCTATACGCGCAAGATTACGATAGAGACAGCAACGTGATTGAAGTTTTTGTTGGCCGACTCCGCAAAAAACTAGATCCAGACGGTAGCCTAAATCTCATTACCACCTCGCGCGGCTTAGGCTATCGCTTCAATATCGAAAAATCATAAATGAACCCATTGGGCGACAGGCAAATAGTTGATCAGCAAAAAACTCTCATCCATCACCGCCCGTTTATTTTTTGCATCGCTGCTGCTGCTGCCCGCATTTTTGGGCGTTACGGGATTTTTTTTAGATCGCATATTTCAAAGCAGTTTAATTGCGGCTGAAAAATCGCGCTTACGTAGTCATATTTATTTGCTGTTCAGCGCCGCCGAGCTTCCTGAAAAGCCGCTTAAAAAGAGCGACAAAAACAAATTGCAGATGCCCGCATCACTCATTGATACGGAATTCGAACGCATTAATTCTGGGTTATATGCGTACATCTACGACAACAAAAAAGCACTTATTTGGCACTCAAATTCCGCTGCACTCCAAACGGCGCCTACCTACGACACAGTTTCTCCCACGTTTAAAACCGACCAAATGGCAGAAACCACCATAGCACTTAACGGCGATAACTCATTTATCGCCCACTATGATGTGATCTGGGAAGATGCAAAAAACCGCGAACATCCTTTTCGCTTTGTTGTCGTTCACAACAGTGATGATTTTCTCGAACAAAAATCCACTTACAGGCATCAGCTCTGGCAGTGGCTTGGCGCGGTGGGCGTTTTATTATTATTGGCGCAAACCGCTATTCTGCGCTGGGGGTTAAGCCCGCTAAAAAAATTGGCGCGCGCTCTGAATGCCATGCAAAGCGGTGACACGAATAACTTGCAAGGTAATCATCCCGAAGAATTACAGGATATTGTCAATAATCTCAATCAAGTACTCGCGCGTGAACAAGCGTTGCGCCAACGCTACAGAAACAGCCTGAGCGATCTCGCTCACAGCCTAAAAACGCCGCTCGCCGTTATGCAAGCCAAGCTTGGCCAAACTTCTAAGGATATAGAACTGCAACAATTGGTGCATGAGCAAGTAAATCGGATGAATCAAGTCGTTAGCTACCAATTGCAACGGGCAGTCACAAGTCAGCAGCACGGCACGCTACAACATGCCCTCGTGGAGCCAATCGCACAGCGATTACTGAGTGCATTACAAAAAGTTTATGCTGACAAAAACATACAGGTTCAATGCATTCTGGCTGCGAACTCGATGTTTGCGGGTGATGAACAGGACCTCATGGAATTGCTGGGCAATATTACCGAGAACGCATTTAAGTACTGCAAAGCAAAAGTAACCTTAAGGAGTTACGTTGAAGAATCCGGCAGCAGCAAACAACTGTGCATAAGTGTGGCCGACGATGGGCCGGGAGTTCCCCTGCAACAACAAGCGCGCATTTTAGAACGCGGACAGCGTTTGGATACTAGTCAGCCGGGCCAAGGTATTGGCTTGGCGGTTGCCGCCGATATTATTCGCAGTTATGGTGGGCACTTAACGATCAACCCATCCACACTCGGCGGCGCCGAATTTACCATTAAACTTCCCTCTGCCGTATGACAACTTAGTCGCCAAAAAATTAGTCGCCAAAAAAAATGCCGATCAACTTTCCTGATCGGCATTTTTTTTATGAACTATATCCATTGGGATTTTTTTCTTGCCATCGCCAGGCATCTTGCATCATGCGCTCTAAGCCGTATTTAGCTTCCCAGCCCATTTCCAATTTTGCTTTTTGCACATTCGAATAACAACTCGCAATATCACCCGCGCGGCGCGCAACAATTTTATAAGGCACCTTACGACCACTCGCTTTTTCAAATGCACTCACCATTTGCAAAACCGAATATCCACAGCCTGTGCCTAAATTATATTCTCGACAACCCGCGCCGGTTTTATCGAGACTTCGCAACGCAGCAACATGGCCCTGCGCTAAATCCACTACGTGAATATAATCACGCACTCCCGTACCATCGACGGTGTTGTAATCATTCCCGTAAACACTAAGCTGTGACAATTTTCCAATAGCGACTTGGGCAACATAAGGCAGCAAATTATTAGGAATACCCGCCGGGTCTTCACCAATCAAACCAGTCTCATGGGCGCCCACCGGATTAAAGTAGCGTAACAAACTAATATTCCAATGATTAGGGCTTGCGACAGAACCCGATGCCTTCGAGATATCACGCAAAATATCCTCGACAATTAACTTGCTGCGGCCATAGGGATTGGTTGTAAAGGTTGGGGAAGTTTCATCGATAGGGACAGTCGCAGGGTCGCCGTAAACGGTTGCCGACGAACTAAAAATCAACTTCCAAATCTTAAACTCTTCCATAACCTCAGTGAGAGACAAGGTTCCCGCCACATTGCAACGGTAATATTTCAGAGGAATTTGACTTGACTCACCCACCGCCTTAAGACCGGCAAAATGCATGACTGCTTCAAATACATGCGCCTCAAATACCTCGCGCAACGCGACCTTGTCGTTGACATCAACTTGATAAAATACGGGGGCGACACCAGTAATTTGTGCAACACGCTTGAGCGATTCCATACTGCTGTTGCATAAATTATCAACCACAACGGGTAAGTAACCGCTGCTAATCAACTCAACGCAAACGTGGCTGCCAATGAAGCCAGCGCCGCCGGTTACTAAAATAGGAGAACGAACAGAAGACATAAATAAAGATTCCTTACCGTTAAACACCATTTACCGAGCGAAGCAGTATAACGGCAATTTAGGAAGTTTTATGACACAACTTAGGAAAGTTTTTAGGGCTGAAGCACAATGTAAAAAGGCAAGCCGAGACTTGCCATTTTTTGTTGCAAATTAGTGGGGCAATCTTTGCCTATCGGCATCAGTACGCATATAAATAACAGCTGGGCCAGGATGAATCAAGTCAACGCTGTATTTATCTTTTATATAGACACCGACGTTATAAATAGCCCAAGAATACAATTCCATAACTGTAAAGTTTTTCGGTTGAAGCTGATAGGGCGTAGGAAATTCGATACTTGCACCACCTGGAGCAAAAAAATTCGCAATAGCATAATTTCCAGCGGAATTATTTGCCACTGTAAAATCGGCATTTAGATTCCAATTGCCCACAGAAAAAGCCTCGCCCGAACCACCAATTTCTTCATAGGTGGCAGCCAAAACACAACCATTAGAGGCTTTAATCTTAATTTCGGGAGCACCAATATAACTTCCATCTGTTGTGTAGGCAAACAAACCTGTCCGACTACCCCTATCACGCCATTTATACTCAATACCGTCCCAACCCTTGTCATAAACTGTTACAGTCGTTGCATCACCATCAAACCCAGACACCAAGGATGTAACTTGACTAGTTCCCGTGCCATTAAAGAAAATAATATTCTTCGCATAATCGGCGGAATCACCACGATTTAAGAGTTTTACAGTAAGATTTTTAATATTAATTTTGCTTCCGTTTACTGGATTAATATACTGAAAGACATTTCCCCCACCAAAATCAGACGTTAGATAGGACGCACTAGAAAGACTATCAAGATAATTTTTTAGTTTTAGTTTCATTTGTTCAGTATCAAACGCCCTGACCAATTCATAGCTAGAGCCACCACCACTTAAATTGTTTCCATCAGGACTAAAAAAAATATACCCATCATCAAATGCTGTTACTAAACCAGCTGTAGCATTAACGCGCAAGCTAGATTCGTTAGCAGCTGCGCCACCATAATTCAATAACGATGTAATGTTTCTTACACCAGAGTAAAGTACTCGAACATCGCTACCAGCAACAACCTGACTTGCATTATTTGACCAATATACTGTGGTTTTGTTGTAGGCAGCTAACCCGTGCCGATAGGGAATTACTTTTTCGATACGGGGGGCTGCTGAATGCAAAATCGTCGCTGAGTCAACGCCCTTCAATGCAGCAATAGAATCAAACCGACCGATATCCCCGTTTGAAAACTGAACATACATAAAACCATTAGATCCACCTAGAACTCTGTCAAATCTTCTAACAGGAGATCCATAACTAAAAGATTCCGCGCTTCTGGATGGAAGATCTACTGAAGTAATATCGCTCCGATAACCGAGCTCATATATATTTTGGTTTGTACATGTCCCGGACCGAAAACCACATACTCTTTTTGTGCTCACAACTCTGCCTGCTCCATAAGCTGCACCATCTCTCGTCTGTGCAATTATTAAAGAATTACCGAGAACCCCGAGAGAGGTATTCAGGTAGGTGTCAACTGAAGGACTACCTCTCATGCCACCAAAAGGTTTTTCATATTTGTAATTAATCGTGAGTAGTTTAACAGTATTACCGCCTCCATCTAAATATCGACCGTCTGGGCTGAAATAGAGATCGCCATTTGTCATAAGTGTTGCAACCCCACCAGAAACCTCGACAAAAGTAGCAACATCGGAAGTAGAGGTGGTCAATTTGGCCGTCAAATTTCTTTGCCCAAGTAAATACTTTCCATTATCTGTATAAGTTGGCCCGCAATTATTTAATTCAGAAATAACACCACCCTTAAACCCAATCATTTTTTGATTGTATGAAAAAGCAAAAACTTGAGAAGAAAATAAAAAAGATAAAAAATAGCAATACAATTCCGTACCATAAAAATCACCTATATATCCTAATATTAAAAATTAAAAAAAACGGCAGTGAAATATGCCGTTTTTTTGTACATGAAATTTAATTTTCGATTCAACAAGCTAGCGTTCTAACTTACTCAATTGGAAGACTCAAACTAACAACAAAGTTAACAGGTTTATCCTGATAATCAAAATCGTTAGCCTCAAGCAATGAGCCCACAGTAAAGCTCAATTTACTGTTGTACTTATAAGTCACATCAATGTGAGAAACCCCATCCAAGGTGTCGTTTCCAGCATAATCTTGTGCATGCATACCGTACTTGATGCCAAATTTTTCAAAATTCAACTCGGCTGTAATGTAGTTGTAAGTTTTATCGCCCAAAGGTGCGTGATCGGCAACTACTGCATCATAGTAAGTCAATTTAAATGGACCGTAGCCTACGGTGGGAATGACCTCAACGTATTCACCGGGCTTAACTTCATTAGCTCCCAAGGTTGGATAAATATAGGAAACCACACTAACGCCGTAAGTAAAATCGCCTGCAGCGCCTGAATAACCAGCGTATAAGTCATACTCGGTTCCGCCAAGACCATCCGCTGCGCTATCTCCAGAAGAAGTCCAGATCCCAGCAATAAATCCGCTGGCACTTACGTTTACATCACCGATCACAGCAGCACCACCGCCCAAATCTAAACCGCGCCAGTAGTACATATTCGATGCGCCAACTGTAGCGGCAACAACGGCTTCTGCCTGTGCAGAAGTAGCAGAAAAACCCGCAATCGCTGTGAACAACGCAGCACTTGCAACCAATTTTTGTTTCACGTTCTTCATGAGTAAATCCTCTAGGTATGTGTGTTACATCTAATTTATTGAGGCAGTCGAGTCTATCAACTAACAACCTGTAAGAGACTTTGCAGATACTAAGCCAACTTTATTTTTTCTTTGCATTTCATAATGTTAAAAAACAAATACCATCTTGCATACCAAATAACATACCGGCCTAGGCACCAGAACAATGCATAAAGCCGCACGACCCCAGCGAATATCGCACCAAATGAGTTCATTTAAATCTACTCACTTCACGCTTAAGCTCCCGCAGGGAATCTTCGCGCCAAGCCGGCCGCCGCAGTGCTTTCAGTAATCTGGCGTTGAGCGAAAAATCCTGATAAGCCAAAAGTGCGGTAATCACGCAAGAAGCACCTACCCATAACTGCCAACTCAACGACTCGTGAGCCAATACAGCACCCAATAACAACGCCAAAATCGGCGTCATAAACGTGATCATAGAGACAGCCGTCGCCGTCATATTGGCAAGAACGTAGAAAAAAAGAGTAATACCTAACAGCGAACCTAGGATCGCGAGGTAACTAATCGCTGCTAATGACCTATCAGAAATCATCAAAGGCAAATGACCGTCCAGCAACCACCAACTGATAAGTAATCCTGGCAATGAAAAAAGTAATGACCCCAGCATCTGATCAAATGCATGGGTTTTAACATCCACTTTTTTTACCAACACGCTACTAAACCCAAATAAAAAACAGGATAGTAAGATACCTGCAACACCATACAAGGCATTAACGCTCAATTGAAACTGTTGATGGAAGATGACAATTAACCCAGCAACGGCAAGTAAGAGCGCAAACATACGCCGCAGGTTAAACGGGTTCTGCTTAAGTAGAATGATCGTCATCAGGCCAGTTACAAATGGCGACATGGCAAAAATAACGGCTATTAAACCCGAGGGAATAAACTGCGCTGACCAATAGACCACTGGCATGTTAGGAAATATACCAATAGCACCGGCGGCGTAAGTGCGCCATGCATTAGCATCGCTAAACAATTTTCGCCGAAGCACAAAATTTATTAACAAGCCAATCGTCAACGCCAACGCCATTCTCAATGACGCCGCCGCGATAAAGCTAAGGCTGTCACTGCTCCACTGTATGGCTAAGGGCGTCGTCGCCCAGATGAGTACTACAAAAAAATATGCAATTAAAATCGTCATGCGCCTGCTCCTTGTTGTTCGCCGCCGTTTAGCAGCGAGAAATAAGGGCGCAAGATAAAGATTGCAGCAATTTTTTAGTAGAAACAAAAAAGGCCGCAGTTTTTATGCTGCGGCCTTTTTGTTTTTAAAGAGAGTATTTACTCATTTAACCCCAAATTCCGCAACAATGCGCAAAGACCACGGCCCAAATGGGTCGTAGGGAGCACATATGTTTTGCGAAACTATATTGGGCCATATCAAGCAACTCTTTAACAGTAAAAAAATTAACAGTAAATAAGATTAACAGTAAGTAAAATTAACAGCGTGTGGAAATTAAAAATGCTCATAAGTTAAAATTTCTATAAGCACCTAAAATCTGTATAAGCAAATATTGAAACAATTTAACCGCCTCAACTCTAATTGAAAACTAGTAAACAAACAACCCAGAAGTCGAATATTTTTTTATCTCTCATAATGCCCTATACTCTCGCTTAAATTTATACGACGACTGTCTCTATGAAAACATATCTCGTTGGTGGCGCCGTGCGCGACAAACTGCTCGGATACCCTTTTTGCGAAAGAGATTGGGTCGTCGTAGGGGCGACCCCTGAAATAATGCAAGAACAAGGTTTTGTTGCTGTCGGAAAAGACTTCCCGGTATTTTTACATCCCCACACGAAAGAAGAATATGCATTGGCCCGCACTGAAAGAAAAACTGGCCGCGGCTATAGCGGTTTCAGCTTTTATTGCGGCGAAGAAGTAACGTTGGAAGACGATTTGGTTAGGCGAGATCTAACTATCAATGCTATGGCTGAGGACGAGACTGGCAAAATCATCGACCCTTATAACGGTCAAGGCGACCTAAAAAATGGAATTCTCCGCCATGTTTCTGATGCGTTTATTGAAGACCCCCTGCGAATTTTACGTGTTGCGCGGTTTGCAGCTAGGTATCATCACCTGGGTTTTCGCGTCGCCGCTGAAACAAATAATCTGATGCGTGAGATGGTTAACAACGGCGAAGTTGATCATCTGGTTTCCGAACGAATATGGAAAGAAACTCAGCGCGCACTGTCAGAGCGATCACCCGATATTTTCATTCAGTGCCTTCGCGACTGCGGAGCTCTAGCGCGACTATTTCCGGAGATAGATGCACTCTTTGGTGTGCCACAAACAATAGTCCACCATCCAGAAGTTGATACCGGTATTCACACGTTGATGAGCTTGCAGCAAGCAGCAAAAAAAACCGACGATTCTTATGTTCGTTTTGCGACACTGCTACACGATTTAGGAAAAGGCAACACACCAAAATCAGAATTACCTCGTCATATTGCGCACGAAGAACGCAGCCTACCTCTCATCAAAAATCTGTGTGAACGAATATCAGCACCTAAAGACTACAAAGAGCTAGCCTTAATTGTGGCGCAGTGGCACACGCACTGCCACCGGGCATTAGAGCAAAAGCCCGCTACAATTTTGAAAACATTGCAGATGACCGATGCTTTTCGTCGCCCTGAAAGATTTGAGCAGTTTCTATTATGCTGCGAGGCCGATGCGCGTGGCCGAACCGGCTTTGAACAGCGCGACTACCCTCAAGCAAACTATTTTCGTCAAGCGCTAGCCATCTGCCAAACAATAGATGCACATGCCATAAGTGCTGCTGGTTTTTCAGGAAAAAACTTTGGCGATCAAGTTAACCTTTTGCGCTTGGCGCGATTGACCCAACTGAAAAAGGATCACAACAATGAGTGATTTATCACACACGATTAACCCGGTTGTATTAATTACCGGGGGAGCAAAGCGTATTGGCGCAGCGGTCACTAACCACTTGCATGCTAACAATTTCAATGTTGTCATCCACTATCGTGATTCAAAAGAAGAAGCAAGCGCACTTGCCCACGTATTGAATTCTCGACGCGCTAATTCTGCGATTACCATTCATGCAGACCTAACCAAGATCGATGCAATTGATGTTTTGGCCAGCCAAACTTTAGCGCGCTGGGGCAGAATTAATGCACTGGTTAATAATGCTTCCTGTTTTTATCCCACCGCAATTGGCTCGACAACCGAACGCGACTGGAACGATTTGATGGATAGCAACCTTAAAGCACCATTTTTTCTTGCGCAAGCTTTAGCAAAAGAACTTGCAAAGAGCAGTGGTTGTATCATTAATATGGCAGATATTTACGCTGACAAACCACTTAAAAAATACAGTGTCTATTCAATGGCAAAGGCTGCTAATGCGATGCTCACAAAAGCGCTCGCCGTAGAGCTGGCGCCAAACGTACGCGTGAATGGTGTTGCACCCGGCGGCATCCTGTGGCCCGAAAATTCTGATCAATTATCACAGATACAAAAGGACGCTTTGCTCGCAAAAGTCCCCTTACAAAGATTAGGGGACACCAGTGATATCGCCAAAACGATTTTATTTTTAATAAAAGATGCGCCCTACATCAACGGCCAAATAATTGCGGTTGATGGCGGCAGAAATTTAACTATTTAGCTATTTAACTATTTAAGTGCAACGCTATGATACGTACCCAATTATTAACGGCCGAGCAAGAGTGGCTGACCGGCGGGCAAGAGCTAATACATCGTTGGCAGGATACTAATTCGGGGTTCATTTGGGTCGATCTTGAAGGCGAAGACCCAGCACAGGAACGTGCGCTACTGCAATCCTTACACTGCCACAAGATGGCGATTGAGGATGTGCAACGTTTTCGCCACCCACCCAAAACTGAAACCTTTGACAAACATACGCTCTTCTTATATCGCGGCATTACTGAATTTAATTCTGATTTAACAATAGAACAAATGTCCATTGCGCTATTCGCCGGAGACCGCTGCCTAATCAGTTGCCATCCCCGGAAATCAATGGGTATAGAAAACTACTGGAGCCACGCGCAACAGGAAAACTTACTCATAAGCCCTGGCCTTCTGGCAACGCGTATTATGCGTTTTTCAGTGGGGAGCTATCTCGATGCCATTCTCACGTTCGAGCCCTTCCTCAATGAACTTGAGGATGCTATGCAAGATAGCCCTAGCGATGAAACAATGCGTGAAATTATTGCTTACAAATCACGCTTACGAAAATTGAAAAGAGTTTTTAATTATCACGAGCGCCTTGTTACTAATTTACTAAAAGATATTCCACAAATTCTAATCGATGAAGATGGTGATATAGAACACGCGCTGCAAGATCTATTTGAACGTTGCGAGCGCTTGCATAGCTTAACAACCATGTATTATGAAATTTGCGGGGACCTCATAAATGGGTACTTGTCTATCAGCTCACATCAACTAAACAATACGATGAAAGTACTGACAGTATTCACGGCGATATTTGTTCCACTTACATTTATTGTCGGCGTCTATGGAATGAATTTTGATAATATGCCAGAACTACACTCCGTCTATGGATACTACTATACTTGGGCGGGAATGTTCGGCATCGCATCCGTTGTTGGATGGGTTGCTTATAAAAAGTGGCTGTAAGAATATTTTTATTTACTGCAAGAATTTTCTTAATTATTACGCTTGGGGCTGCGAAATTTTTTTTCCGCGCCACTCAAAACCAATAGCCCACAATGACTGCGAATCCTTATCGTAAACTGACCAAAGTTCAGCATAGGTTTTCTTCAATCTGGGATGTAAGCCGCCGGGTACAATTTCCATCAAGGGTAAAAGCACGAACGCATTTTGGGTAATCTCTGCTCGCGGCAACTCCATACCCTCCGCCACACCCACAAAGTCACCGTAAGTTAAAATATCTATATCCAGGGTTCGCGGGCTAAATTTAGAACCAGACCGTAGGCGATGGTTTTCATCCTCTATCTGCTTCAGTTTCTCTGAAAGATCATCAAGCGCTAGCTCAGTTTTAGCACCAACAACTAAATTAAAAAAATTGCTGCCATCAAAGCCCACCGATTTACTCTCATAAACAGAAGAAATAACTAACTCACCTAGCAAGTTTTCCAATGCATCCAAAGCAGCAACTATATGCTTGTGGCGATCAATATTACTTCCCACGCTTAAATAGATCACCATCATCACAACTGCCCTATAGCCATTTTTTGGCCACGCTCAATCACTAAGCCAACGTCCCGAGCGCCGCGCACAGCACCAGGCTTGCTTAGCCGGAGCCTTATCCAAGGCACGTTAAATTCTTGGAGAACCAACTGCGTAATTTCTTCCGCAAGAGTTTCCACCAATAACGCGTTGCGATTTTCTACATAAGTGATTAGGCGCTTTGAGACTGCTTTGTAATTGAGAGCATATTGGATGTCATCGGTCGCGGCGGCATGACGAATATCCGTCGCCATTTCTAGATCCAGACTCACGGTTTGCTTTACCTGCCGCTCCCAATCATAAATACCAATAATAGTATCAATACGTAAATCGCGGATGTAGACAATATCCATAGCGGCGCTTCAGTTGAGAGAGTCAAGGGTATCTAGCGGCCACCGCGCTTTCACGGTCACCGCGAGAGTTTCGTTTTGCCCAGCCAATAAACGCTGACAGCCGGCATAGGCAATCATGGCGCCATTATCGGTACAAAACTCGTGTCGCGCGTAAAAAACTTTTGCGTTAATTTTAATGAGAGCAGCCTCCAAGTCGGCACGCAACTTGTTGTTAGCAGATACGCCACCGGCAATCACTAAGGTTGTTAAACCGGTTTGCTCGAGGGCACGCTTACATTTAATTACTAATGTATCGACGACCGCCGCCTGAAAAGCCCAGGCTATGTCTGCACAGGTTTGATCGTCCGGCAGGCCATTCATTTGCTTATGTGCTGCTACGGTAGTGAGCGTATAGGTTTTTAATCCACTAAAACTAAAATCCAAACCGGGACGATCGACCATCGGGCGAGGGAAAATGAATCGTCCCGCCACACCACGTTCAGCAAGCCTGGCAATTTGCGGCCCGCCGGGATAGTCTAAATCCAACATTTTTGCAGCCTTGTCAAACGCCTCGCCTGCGGCATCATCAAGTGACTCGCCCAGCAATTGATAGACACCAATGGCGTCCACCTTCACTAATTGCGTATGCCCACCAGAAACCAGCAACGCCACGAAGGGAAATTCTGGCGGGTTAGCCTCCAGCATGGGCGCCAGTAAATGCCCTTCCATATGGTGTACGCCAATTGCCGGAACACCCCAAGAGTACGCCAACGCCCGCCCCATGGACGCACCGACCATGAGCGCTCCTATCAAACCCGGGCCAGCGGTGTAGGCAACACCATCTATATCTCCCGGAAGGGACCGGCTTTCGACTAAAACCTGATGTATGAGCGGCAGTATTTTCCGCACGTGATCGCGGGATGCCAGCTCCGGAACTACGCCACCGTATTCGGCATGCAACGCAACCTGACTGTAGAGCGCATGCGATAGCAAACCTAGCGCACTGTCATAAACTGCAACCCCTGTTTCATCGCAAGAAGTTTCTAAACCTAAAATTCGCATTGAATTCGCTCAATTCACAAGCAGCTATATACATCGGGCGGCTATAATACGGCCTAGCAGCAGAGAGAACCAGAAGGAGTTATGCCTGCGCCTAGGATCTGGCAAACCCTCTACAGCGCCGAGGTTGCAGCCGAAATAAGAAACCTATAAACTCGCCACCCCTTAGATTCGCGGCAATTTCAAGCCTGCGCATCAAGAGATCATTTATCGAAACAGCATTTTCAACAGAGCAAAGGTCAAAACATGCCTTCAGTAAAACTTAAAGAAAACGAACCTTTTGACGTAGCATTACGTCGTTTTAAACGTGCTTGCGAAAAAGCAGGCATCTTGGCAGACGTGAGAGCGCGCGAGTGCTACGAAAAACCGACCACTATTCGCAAACGCGATGCAGCAGCGGCCGTTAAGCGTCACGCTAAAAAAGTTCAGCGCGAATCAAAGAAATTCACTCGTCTCTACTAATATCCAGCGCCTTCTCGCTGCATTAATTATTGACTGGTTGCACTTGCCAGATTTGTTATAAACAAACAGATCCGTGATCCTGTGTTTCAGCTTAAACCTAGGATGAAGCATGAGTACGCTAAAAGCCCGCATAAATGATGATTTAAAAACCGCAATGCGCGCTCATGAAAAAACGCGCGTTGCTGTTTTGCGCCTGATCATGTCTGAGTTCAAACGCATTGAAGTCGATGAGCGTATTGAAGTCGATGAAGCTCGCGCATTGGCTGTGCTTGATAAGATGATCAAACAGCGCCGCGACTCTTTTACGCAATTTACAGCCGCAGAGCGCACCGATCTCGCCGCGCAAGAAGCCTACGAAATAACCGAAATTCAGGCATACCTGCCTTCTGCACTTAGCAAGCTGGAAATTGACGCTATCATTGCGTCGGCCATCGTCCAATCTGGCGTAACAGAAATGCGCGACATGGGCAAAGCCATGACGCTTATCAAGCCTCAAGTCCAAGGTCGCGCCGATCTTGGTGAGGTCAGCAAGCTCCTCAAAGCCAAGCTCGGCGGCTAGTCACTTAAGGCCCCATACGCGATACTGGAAAACCATTTACGTACTGGCAACTCACTTATGGCCGGGCTTATTCCCCAAAGCTTTATCGACACCATGCTGGACCGCCTCGATATTGTTGAAGTGGTCGATCATCGCGTTAAGCTTAAAAAAACCGGAAAAAATTACAGTGCCTGCTGCCCATTCCACGATGAAAAAACGCCCTCTTTTACTGTAAGCCCGGAAAAACAATTTTTCTATTGCTTCGGCTGCGGCGCCAGTGGCAACGCCCTTGGCTTCATCATGGATTACGAACGACTCAGCTACCCTGAAGCGATCGAGCAATTAGCGCGTACTGTTGGATTAGACGTGCCGCGCGAAGTACAAACCGAAGCACAGATAAAGCGTGAGGAAGAAAAGAAGAGCATTTACACCTTGCTGGAGAGGGCCAATGAGTTTTTTCAACAGCAACTGCGTCAGCACCCCAGCAAGCACATGGCTGTCAACTATCTAAAAAACCGCGGCTTAAATGGCAAAATCGCTAAATCCTACGGCGTAGGCTTCGCTCCGCCAGGATGGGACAACCTACTTAAGAGCCTAGGCTCTAACGACGAGGAAAAGCATCTTCTGATTGAAGGTGGAATGCTGATACACCACGAAAAGGATAAAAAGCTTTACGATCGTTTTCGCCACCGCATTATGTTTCCTATTCGCGATACCCGTGGGCGCGTCATAGGCTTCGGCGGCCGGGTGCTTGGCGATGACAAACCTAAATACCTGAACTCACCGGAAACACCTCTATTTCACAAGGGCCAAGAACTCTATGGCCTGTTCGAAGCGCGGCTGGCTTATCGCGAGCTTCCTCGGTTACTTGTCGTCGAGGGTTACATGGACGTCGTGAGCTTGGCCCAATTTGGCATAGGCTACGGCGTCGCAACGCTGGGCACCGCCTGCAGCGAAGACCATCTCAATCGGGCGTTCAAGTACACCAACGAAGTGGTTTTTTGTTTCGACGGAGACAAAGCGGGCCGCCGTGCTGCGCATCGCGCGCTGGAGGCTTCGCTCACCACCATGGCCGATGGCCGCACAGTTAAGTTCTTATTTTTACCCGAGGGTGAAGACCCGGATACGCTGGTACGCCAAATTGGCGCTGAAAAGTTTGAACGCCTGATTGAGCTTGCAGTACCCATGGAGGATTTCTTATTTGACGCCGTCGCAGAAGGCCTGAATATCCGCACCATGGAGGGTCGAGCAACCTTTAGCAAACGTGCAGCGCCGATGCTTGATAAGCTTCCGAAAAGTGTGTTCCGTGAGCTTATGTTTGAACATCTCGCCACACGTACTGGCTTAAGTCGCAGCGTCCTGCAAGACTTGGTCAGTGAACCCATCAGCCTTCCAGAGCCGGCGGCGGCTAGACCAACAACGATAACCATAAATAGCAAGATCAATTTAGCGGTGGAGGAAAACGCAGATACGCCTGACGCATACCCCTTCAACGGTGAGCTTGCCTTGAATCACAGCAACCACCCAAGCATTCAAGACTTCTACGATCAAGAGACGCCACCGCCCAATTACGATGAGTATTACAGCGGTCGCCCCGCGCGCGCGTCGAGCCTAGCGCGAGCAGCAAATTTAACGCCCAGCAGCCGCTATTTAATGCCTCCCGCACAAAAAGCTGTAGCACTGCTGCTGAGCTGGCCCCACCTAGCCGCACTGGAGCCTGAAGATGGCTTTTGGCTTACTGATGAAGACCAATACAACGCTGACTCGCACCTTAAAATGCTCAGCCAACTACTCAAAGTCTTACATGAACGGCCGCACTACAACCTTTCGCACCTAATCGGTTATTGGCGCGGAGTCTTCGGCAACGAAGAAACGGAGCAGCTGGCAAGTATCGCCAGCAATGATTTATTACAGGCTGCAAATGCCCTTACTCTGTCGCGCGGGGATAAAGCGGCGAAAGCCGATTACGATACCCAAACGGCGTTTAGCGCTTGCTTAGAGACCTTGCGCCGCCAGCAAACCGCGCAAAAAAGCGCCATCGCGCTGCAAAAACTCAAAAATATGGATTTAACTCAACTTTCCAAAACAGAACGAGACAAGCTCATAAACGAGGCCATGAACAACAATCAGCTAGCAAATGACGGCGAGCCGAGCCACTAACGGCGCAAATCACACAAACTCACACTTATTTGCACGACTTACGATTGCATCATCACCCGCGACCTAGAATAGAACACAGCACTTACGTTATAATCCCGCGCTTTGCATTTCACTCACTCAAGCTTGACAGGGTCAATTAATGTCTGACGACGCTCAACAAAAACATTCGCGCATCAAAGAACTTATCGCCCGCGGAAAAGAACAGGGCTACCTCACTTACGCTGAAGTAAACGATCATTTGCCGGAAGATATTTCTGATCCCGATCAGGTAGAAGATATCATTCAGATGATCAACGACATGGGGATTCGCGTCTATGAAACGGCGCCCGATGCCGACACGCTCATGGCCGATGGCGACACAGGCGCCGACGAAATCGCCGCCGCCGAAGCTGCCGCTGCACTTGCTGCCGTCGAGACTGAGGCCGGGCGCACGACCGACCCAGTCCGCATGTACATGCGGGAAATGGGTACGGTCGAGCTACTTACCCGCGAAGGCGAAATCGTCATCGCTAAACGCATTGAGGAAGGTATTCGCGAACTTATGCATGCGCTTGCCTACTGGCCAGGCTCCGTCCAAAAAATTATTGACGAATATGCATTGGTTGCAAAAGAAGAACGACGCTTGGCTGACGTGATTATCGGCTGGCTAAATCCGGTTGAAGCGCTTCCTCCCGTAGTTGTTGAAGAAATTGAGCAGGTTGTCGTTGTTGCAGAAGTTAAAGTGGGTGACGACGATGACGAAGCATCCAGCGAAGAAGAAGATGAAGTGCTATCAGGGGTAGACCCAGAAGAGGCACGCGTGCGCTTCGAAGAGCTGCAGAAACAACAAGAGAAAGCCAAAAAAGCCCTCGCAAAATATGGCTATGGCAGCAAACAAGCCGAAAAAGAACTGTTTGAACTCGGGGAGTTATTTAAATTCTTTAAGTTGCCCGTACGTCAGTTTGAACCGATCTATAAAGTAGCTCGCGAGACGCTTGAAAACGTGCGTAAACAAGAGCGCCTGATTATGGACTTGTGCACACGCAAAGCCCAAATGCAGCGCAAAACCTTCATAAAAGAGTTCCCGGGCAACGAGATCAACGAAGATTGGCTACCTGATTTAGTCAAAGCCAACATCGAGAACGCCGACAAGCTGAAATCTATAGTGCCGGAAGTGTTAGCAGGCCAACAGCTGTTAATTCAAATTGAAGGCGATAGCGGGCTAAGCCTCACCAGTATTAAAGATATCAATCGCCGCATGTCGATCGGCGAAGCGAGAGCGCGGCGCGCGAAAAAAGAAATGGTAGAAGCGAACCTCCGCCTAGTCATTTCTATCGCTAAAAAATACACCAATCGTGGGCTGCAATTTCTCGATCTCATCCAAGAAGGCAACATTGGCTTGATGAAAGCCGTGGATAAATTTGAATACCGCCGCGGCTACAAATTTTCAACTTACGCGACTTGGTGGATTCGCCAAGCTATTACGCGCTCGATCGCCGACCAAGCGCGAACCATACGTATTCCCGTGCATATGATTGAGACCATCAACAAACTCAATCGCGTATCGCGGCAAATGCTGCAGGAAATGGGGCGCGAGCCGACGCCGGAAGAATTGGGTGAGCGCATGGAGATGCCAGAAGACAAAGTGCGTAAAGTGCTCAAGATCGCCAAAGAACCTATCTCCATGGAAACCCCCATCGGCGATGACGAAGACTCGCACTTAGGGGATTTTATTGAGGATAACACCATAGTTTCTCCCGTAGACTCAG
>JAYWHF010000628.1:0-2335 GCA_043777855.1 Gammaproteobacteria bacterium
GTTCTTCTTGCCATAAATGGTCACCGCCGTTAAGGTTCAAAGTTAACAACACAAATCGGTTAGTTACACCCGCTTGCTGTTTTTCACTTGTAAATAGAACACCGTTACGCAACTTTCATGGTTCACTAACACTGGTTAAATAACACTAATTTAACCTCAAGAATTTAACACCTAGATTCTCTGTTTCTTCCTGATTCACCTCACAATTACTGGTTAAGAACACGTTTAGCAACTCTAGTACAAACTCTAGTGTCGAGCCCTAGAGTGGAGAGCTGTAAAGTACAAAGCCCACCGAAAGCCGAAGAGTTAAAAAGAATTGACATTAGATTTATGCCGTTTCTTTCTAGAACTCTATCTAGATACTAGGCCTAAATCAGAATACGGTCAATGTTTTTATGAAGATTTTATTGGATCAAAAACACTACAGCGGTTTGGGCTTAAATACTGAAAAACCATCCCCAAAATCGCTGCCGAGTTCTTTCGGAGCCGCAGCCGCCCGACGCTTACCAATATTTTTTTTGTCTCTGTCGCGCACTTTAATTTTCGGCTCTTTTTCTCTTGCGAACTTTTTATCATCTGCATCGGTTTTCTTTTTTGTACCGGCCGCTTTTCCCGAAGACTTAATTTTGTGAGGGCCCTGATATTTAGCAGCGACACCGGCAAAGGATATTTGTTCAAATTCTGTATTTAAATATCGCTCAATACTTTTAGTCAAATTCCAATCGTTTGCCGACACAAAAGAAATTGCCGTGCCTTGACTCTCAGCGCGCCCGGTACGGCCAATGCGATGAACGTATTCATCACCTGAGTGCGCCATATCAAAATTTATAATTAAATCGACACCGGCAATATCCAGCCCACGAGCCGCGACATCCGTCGCCACCAGAACTTGCGTTTTCCCCTGACGAAAAAAGTCCAGCGAAATTTTCCGTTGATCCTGAGCAATATCGCCGTGCAAGGCACTTACTCGATATTTGTTGTAGCGCAACACACCCTCTAACTGCGCCGCTTTTATCTTGGTGTTGGTAAATACCACAACTTTCTCAAAGGGTACTTTTGCCAAAAGCGCCAGCAACAACTTTTCCTTGTGTTTGACATCATCAGCCAAAACCACCTGTTGCTTGATTGCGTTAGCAACCTCCACAACATCTATGTGCTCGGCTTCTCCCAACATAACTTCTTTGATAAGGTGACGCAGCCCTTTCTGTTCCATAGTGGCGGAAAACAATAGGGTCTGGCGTTCGGCCCGACAGGTTGCGGCGATCCTCAAAACATCCTCGTTCAATCCCATTTCGAGCATGCGATCAGCTTCGTCTAGCACCAAAAATTCTAGCCCAGAGAAATCGGTGGACTTGTGCGCGATGTGCTCCGCCATTCTCCCTGGGGTGGCGACTACAACCTCGGGGTTTTTGCGTAGCACCGCTTTTTGATATTTTAATTCTTCGCCACCACAGATCATGGCAACTTTCACCGAGGTAAAACGCAATAACTGCTCAGCCGCTTTGAGAATTTGCCGAGCCAGTTCGCGAGTTGGCGTCAGTATTAAAATGCGCGTGCTCATCGGATTTATGGGCGCATCGCTGAGTATTTTTTGTAGGCCAGGTAACAAGAAAGCCGCCGTTTTGCCGCTGCCTGTTTTAGCGCTCACGAGTAGACTCTTTCCGGCTAAAATTTGTGGAATTGCACTACGCTGAACCGGCGTGGGCTGGTCTAACCCTTGGGACTCGAGTGCTTTGCGCAATTGGGGATCTGCAATCAGCTCATGGAAGGGGGTAGATGTCATCGTAAATCCTCAATAACCTTGAAACAGACTAAAAGCGGCGCAATCTACGCAGATTGCGCCGCTTAATCAATCGAAACCCACTGCAAACAATTCTCAGCTTGCGTAAACTGCCAGCCATTTCGGCCTTGCCAGAACCTTGTGAGAATTATCTAAGTTTATGCGGATCATGCTAGCCCCAATGGAGGGCGTTGTTGAACATCACGTGCGGGACATTCTAACCCGTATCGGCGGGCTCGATGGCTGCGTTACAGAGTTCATTCGCGTTACCGACCAAAAACTCCCTTATCGCGTATTCTACAAATACGCTCAAGAATTGGAGACAAAATGCCAAACTCCTAACGGCACCTTGGTTAAGGTTCAGCTACTTGGCAGTAAGCCCGAACCCATGGCACTTAATGCACTCGAACTGGTTGGCTATGGCGCTAAAGCGATAGATCTTAATTTTGGGTGCCCAGCAAAAACGGTAAACGCCCATGAAGGCGGCGCGTGCCTGCTACGTCAGCCGGAACGTGTTTACGCCATTATAAAAGCAGTGCGCGATGCGGTACCCAA
>JAYWHF010000629.1:0-6421 GCA_043777855.1 Gammaproteobacteria bacterium
CGATAAAAAAATTGGCGGTAGAGCCCGTGCCTACCCCCAGAATTGAGTCGCTATAAAGTGTGGGGGTGATGTAATCAATGGCCGCGCGCGCCACAGCTTGCTTGAGTTGGTCTTGATTCATTGTGTTGTCCTCGAAAAAGATACCCGCATTATACGGATTTTGTCTTTTATGGCACATTTCATCTGTGCGAGTTGCATCAAATTTGTTTACTATGCGAGTCACTCTTTTTTCAATGAATAAACAAGAATCCTTATGCCTGAATCCTACATAAAACGCATACTCAATGCTCGTATCTATGACTTAGCGGTTGAAACTCCACTCGATGAAGCGCGGCTATTGTCGCAACGCACAGGCAATAAAGTGCTGCTTAAGCGCGAGGACTTGCAGCCCGTGTTTTCCTTCAAGTTGCGAGGAGCTTACAACAAATTGCTTCAACTTAGTGAAGAGGAGCGCAACCGCGGTGTGATTTGCGCATCGGCCGGCAACCATGCCCAGGGCGTGGCGCTCGGTTCGCAACATCTCGGCATAAAAGCCACCATAGTGATGCCGCGCACGACCCCCACGATTAAAGTTGACGCGGTGCGCGCGCGCGGCGCTAAAGTTGTTTTGCAGGGTGACAGTTACGATGAAGCCTCAGTTCACGCCAAAAAGCTGATGGAAGAGCGCGGCCTTACCTACATTCACCCCTTCGATGACCCAGACGTCATTGCCGGACAAGGCACCATAGGAATGGAAATATTGCGTCAGTACCCGGGTAAAATTGATGCGATTTTTATTGCCGTGGGCGGCGGTGGCTTAGCGGCTGGCATAGGCGCCTATGTAAAATATCTGCGTCCGGAAACTAAAATAATTGCAGTGGAATCTGAAGAGTCTGCCTGTTTATATGCCGCGATGGAAAAAAAGAAGCGCGTGGTTCTTTCGCAGGTAGGCATTTTTGCCGACGGCATAGCCGTTGCGCAAATTGGTGAAGAAACGTTTCGCATTCTGCGCAAAGTTGTCGACGAATGTATAACCGTTTCTACCGACGAAATTTGTGCCGGCGTTAAAGATATTTTTGAAGATACGCGTTCTATTGCAGAGCCTGCCGGCGCTGCCGGTGTTGCAGGGTTAAAAAAATACGTAGCGCAATATGGAATAACGGGCCAGACATTGGTTGCGATTGATTGCGGTGCAAATATTAATTTTGATCGCTTGCGTTACATTTCTGAGCGCACTGAAATTGGTGAGCAGCGCGAAGCAATTCTTGCGGTCACCATTCCTGAACGCCCTGGTGCTTACAAAGCATTTTGCAAAGCGCTGGGCAAACGTAATATTACGGAATTTAATTATCGTTATGCGGATAGTCAATCAGCGAAAATTTTTGTCGGCGTGCAGGTCAGTGCAGGTGGAAAAGATCGCACAGAATTAGTCGCAGAACTCAGAGCGCTAGGTTATGAGCTGGTTGACATGACGGATAATGAGTTGGCAAAACTGCACATTCGACATTTGGTTGGCGGCCATGCGCCACAGGCGAAAGACGAGGTTTTGTATAGGTTTGAGTTTCCAGAGCGACCCGGCGCGCTCTACACGTTTTTAAATAAAGTGGCAGGTCGCTGGAATATTTCATTATTTCATTATCGCAACCACGGTTCAGCATCAGCCCGAGTGTTAGTGGGTATGCAGGTACCTAAAGCGGATTATGGCGAGCTAAAAATATTTTTAGCGGATTTGAATTATCCCTACTGGGATGAAACAAAGAATGAAGCCTATAAATTTTTTCTCGGCTAAAAAGCGGTTGTCGATCGTTAGAGTTGTTGCATTGTGAAGAGACCGGTTCGAACGACGCTTAAATGAGGTTTGATATGCAAGTGTTCCATCATGTAGGTTCATTGCGCGACGCCTTGGCGGCCGAGCGCCGAGCCGGCAAACGGATTGGTTTTGTGCCGACCATGGGCAATTTGCATGAAGCGCATCTTGAATTGGTGAAAATCGCACAGCGCAGCTGTGATCTTGTCGTGACGAGCATTTTTGTGAACCCTCTACAATTCGGTTTGAATGAAGATTGGGATAAGTATCCACGGACACTTGCTGCCGATAGTCTTAAATTAGAAACAGTCAACTGCGATTATCTGTTTTGTCCTGACGAAAAAGAAATTTATCCCAACGGCATGGCTGAACAAACGCGAGTGATAGTGCCCACCATGACCGACGTGCTGTGTGGAGCGAGTCGCCCCGGGCATTTTGAAGGCGTTACTACCGTAGTGACAAAACTGTTTAACATTGTGCAACCGGATGAGGCGGTATTTGGCATTAAAGATTTCCAGCAATTGGCTGTTATTCGCCGGATGGTGGAAGATCTTTGCATCCCCATAAAAATAGTGGCCGGTGACATAGTGCGCGAAGCGGACGGCTTGGCGATGAGTTCGCGAAATGGTTTTATTACGGCAAATGAACGCCCTAGAGTCGTACAATTGAACCTTAGTTTGATGTGGATAAAGCAGCAAATAATGCAAGGGCGACGAGATTTCACGGCGCTGAGTGATACGGCGCTTGAGCAGATTATGGCGGCCGGTTTCAAGCCAGATTACGTGAGTATCTGCCATAGCCGTACCCTAGAGATGGCGGTGCAGGGTGATAAGGAAATGACCATTCTCGGCGCCATGTTTACACAGGGCGCTCGGTTGATTGATAATGTTTCGGTAGTGTTGGGCTGACCGGCCCGAGTATTGTTGCTGTTGAGGAAATTCTAATGCTCACTCATATTCTAAAAGCCAAGTTACACATGGCTACCGTTACTCAGGCTGAGCTTTGGTACGACGGCTCTTGCGCGATTGATGCGGAGTTGGTCGCCTTGGCGGGCATGCGCGAATTTGAGCAAATCGATATTTATAACGTGACCAACGGCGAGCGTTTTCACACCTATATTATTCTTGCTGAAGCGGGTTCTGGCACCTTCTCAATGAACGGTGCGGCAGCACGTAAGGTGCAGGTTGGTGACCGCGTTATTATCGCAACCTACGGCTATGTCAGTGATACTGAGTTAACGGCGCACAAGCCGACATTGGTTTATTTGGATGTCAATAACAAGGTCGAGCGCACGTCCAATTCGATTGCTACGCAGGTCAAGTAACGTTGGTGTTCCGCCCTAACAATATGCTGCACTGAGAATTCATCCATGTCGTACCTTCAACTTTACCCTGTGCCTGAAAACTTCAAGATCAACGCGGCGATTGACCACCAGCGTTACGAAACCCTCTATGAGCAGTCAATCGCCGATCCCAATGCCTTTTGGGCAGCGCAAGCAACTGAGTTTTTAACCTGGTACGCGCCCTGGTCTTCGGTGACCAAAAGTAACTTGCTTAAAGGTGAAGTGGCTTGGTTTATCGACGGCAAGTTAAATGTTAGTGTCAATTGTATTGACCGGCATTTACCCGCTAGGGCCGAGCAAGTTGCCATTATTTGGGAAGGCGACGACCCCGATGACGACCAGTCGATAACCTATCAACAACTGCACGACGAAGTTTGCCAGTTGGCCAATGCGTTGCGTGCTCGCGGCGTTAAAAAGGGCGATCGGGTATGTATCTATATGCCGATGATACCCGAGGCCGCTTACGCCATGCTCGCTTGTGCCCGCATAGGCGCGATTCATTCGGTCGTCTTTGGCGGCTTCTCCCCCGAGGCTTTGAAGGACCGAATTTTAGATGCAGACTGCCACGTGGTGATCACTGCCGACGAAGGTCTTCGCGGTAGCAAGCGTGTGCCATTGAAGAGTAATACCGATGTCGCTTTGGCGAAGTGTCCGAATGTACACACCTGTATCGTGGTACGTCGCACGGCGGGCTCTATTCAATGGAATAGCGAACGTGATTTCTGGTATCACGATTTGATTGCACGCCAAGATAGCGAATGCGAGCCTGAAATCATGGACGCCGAAGACCCGCTGTTTATTCTTTACACGTCAGGCTCGACGGGCAAGCCGAAAGGTGTTCTTCATACAACCGGCGGCTACTTGCTACAGGCGGCGATGACGCACAAGTATGTGTTTGATTATCAAGAGGGCGATATTTATTGGTGTACCGCAGATGTCGGCTGGGTTACCGGGCATAGCTATTGTCTTTACGGCCCCCTCGCCAATGGCGCCACTACGCTTATGTTTGAAGGTGTGCCTACCTACCCTGATGCGTCGCGGTCTTGGCAAATTATTGATAAACATCACGTTAATATTTTTTACACGGCGCCTACGGCGATTCGTGCGCTTATGGGCGCTGGCGACGATTGGGTTGCGAAAACCTCACGCGCTAGTTTGAAGTTGCTCGGCAGTGTGGGTGAACCAATCAACCCTGAGGCATGGGCTTGGTATCACACGGTGGTTGGCGGCGGCCGTTGCCCCATCATGGATACTTGGTGGCAAACCGAAACGGGGGCACATATGCTGACGCCTTTGCCCGGTGCCATAGACCTCAAACCGGGCTCCGCGACCCTGCCATTTTTCGGGATTCAGCCCGCCATAGTGGATGCCGACGGAAAAGAAGTTATCGGCGCTGGCGAAGGCAATTTAGTCATAAAAGCGTCTTGGCCGAGCCAAATTCGCAGTATTTTTGGTGATCATCAGCGCTGTGTGGATACTTACTACACCACTTACCCTGGCTATTACTTTACCGGCGATGGCGCCCGCCGCGACGCCGATGGTTATTACTGGATTACCGGCCGGGTGGATGATGTGTTGAATGTGTCGGGCCATCGCATGGGCACCGCAGAGGTGGAAAGCGCATTGGTGTTGCACGAAGCTGTCGCCGAGGCGGCGGTGGTGGGTTATCCCCATGACATTAAAGGGCAGGGTATTTATGCCTATGTGACATTGATGGGCGGCCAAACCCCTACGGACGACTTAAGGAAAGAATTGTTGGCGTTAGTGGTGTCGGAAATTGGCGCCATTGCGCGCCCGGATATTATTCAGTGGGCGCCGGGTTTGCCCAAAACGCGGTCTGGAAAAATTATGCGCCGAATCCTGCGCAAAATCGCCGCGAATGAACTAGATTCCTTAGGGGACATATCGACACTCGCCGATCCGGCTGTGGTTGAGCAGTTGATTGAGAACCGCGTTAATCAATAGACGTTTATGTTTCTACCTAACATAAAGCACTTGCTTTACCCATCTTTATTGAGTCACTTGATGATTGTTTGGCGGCGCACTCTTAGTTTTATCAGCATTGCTAGTCTTTTCAGCATTCTTAGTTTTATAAACATTGTTAGTTTTATAAGCATTGTTAGTCTGCCTTCGATTGCGTCTGATCTATCATCGATTGCGCCTGAAAAGACGCCCTTGTTGATTGGCGTTTATGAGAATTACCGCGCGGAAATTCAACAGGCGATAAAATCTGGCCATTGCCCCAAAGTGCGTGATTACGACTTTACGGAAAAGCAGGCGTTAGGTGAATTTCTGCTTTTTTGTCAAGCGTTACGAATCGGTGGTTTGGATGCAGAGCTTAATGCGCAAGGTTCTCCGGCCTATATTCGACTGGTACGCGAGTTAAAAAACGCGCACCTGAGCGCGCTCGGGTTTGCAGTTTGGGCGCATGATGTAGATGAGAAACACTTCTACGTGACGCGACCTCTACTAAGAGCTGGCGATTTTGTTAAGGGCCTTTACGCGCTTCCCGGAAATAAAAAAGCGCTAGCCGTTACCCATAAGTCACAACTTAAGCATTTTACGGTGGCCGCAAACCCAAACTGGTTTTTGGATAAAGCGACAATCAACTGCTTGGGCCTACAGCCCGTTAGTGCGCCAAACTACGTAAGCATGTTTCGTATAGTGGCGGCGAAACGCGCGGATTTTGTATTGGTGACTTTCCCGCAGACTCAAGACTTGACCATCACAGATCGAGAAGCCGGAATATCCCTAGTACCTGTGCCGCACATTAAAATTGTTTTAAGGGAGGCACTGCATTTTGTTGTGAGTAAGAGCCATCCGCGTGGGCTTGAAGTTTTTAATGCATTGCAAAAAGGCTTGGCGGTTCTCGAAAAGGATGGAACGGTCGCTTATGTCTACGAAACCTTAGGATTCTTTAATCCTGTCATTAAGGACTGGGACGCTATTGGATGCGAAGCAGGCGACAATTAATCTTTTGCCAGAGAAGTGCATCGATTGCTAGGGCGCGCAGATGGTTGTAGCTAGCTGTTTTTTTTAACTCCTTTCAGTAAAAATCCTCGTAAAGTCTTCGTATTTGCCGACCTTTTAAGACGCTCCCAGCTCAGCGTGCAAAGTGCTGCGCATCAGATTAGGTGGTTTGCGTAAACTGGTGCGACACAATTCGGTTGCAGGAAGACTATTAGTGCGCGAGCCAAATCAATTGGCCGAGTCAGAGTCGTCTAATAATCATAAAGGTACTCAAAAATGTTTAAAATTTCTTGCATTATTCGCTGGTCCTTAATTGCATCTGC
>JAYWHF010000630.1:0-6420 GCA_043777855.1 Gammaproteobacteria bacterium
ATTCCTAGCCAGCCGGGTAAATACTTCTATGTTTGGCTAGACGCACCTATTGGCTACATCGCCAGTTTAAAAAACTTATTAGATAAAACGGGTGGAGACTGGCTAGATTACTGGAAGCCGGATTCAACCGCCGAGGTCTATCATTTTATCGGCAAAGATATTGTGAACTTTCACGCGTTGTTTTGGCCCGCCATGTTGCACTCGGCAAAATTGCGTACGCCCACCAAGGTTTGTGTACACGGCTTTTTAACCGTCAATGGCACCAAGATGAGTAAATCGCGTGGCACTTTTATTAATGCGCGAACTTATCTTGACCATTTAAATCCTGAATATTTACGTTATTATTTTGCGGCTAAACTCACGAGCAATATCGATGATATAGATCTCAATCTAGAAGATTTTATTCAACGAGTGAATAGCGATTTAGTAGGGAAAGTCGTGAACATTGCCAGTCGAACAGCTAAGTTTATTAACAACGCTGGCGGCACACTTGCCAGTGAAATTGCAGACCCCGCGCTCTGGCAAAAATGTGTCGATGCAGGCGAGATAATTGCCGCACATTATGAAGCGCGCGATTACAGCAAAGCCATGCGCGAAATAATGGCATTAGCCGATTCCGCGAACGAGTACATAGCCGTACAAGAACCTTGGAAACTGGCCAAGCAAACGGGTAGTGAGGCACTAACTCAAGCCGTTTGCACGCAAGGCATTAACATGTTCCGTGCCATTCTTACCTATTTAAAACCTGTGGTTCCCGCATTAGCGGCGGACGCTGAAAAATTTTTGGGTGAAACGCTAACTTGGACTTCACCGATTAACTTTCTAACCGGCTCGAAAATTAACGAATTCAAACCACTCTTAACCAGAGTAGAAAAAGATAAAGTAGATGCAATGACCGAAGCCAGTAAAGAAGCCCTCGCGACCGCGGCGGCAAAGACGATTGAATCACCCGAAAAATCCGCATGTGAACCTATCGCAGCTGAAATAGACTTTACAGATTTTGCCAAAGTGGATTTGCGTATTGCGTTAATTTCCAATGCTGAATCTGTAGAGGGCTCGGATAAACTTTTACGCTTAACGCTGGATTTAGGTGGTGAAACTCGCCAAGTTTTTTCCGGCATTAAAAGCGCTTACGATCCAAAAGACTTAATCGGCAAACTCACCATCATGGTCGCCAACCTCAAACCACGCAAAATGAAATTTGGCATGAGCGAAGGCATGGTATTAGCCGCCGGGCCAGGCGCTAAAGAAATTTATTTATTGGAACCCCACGCTGGCGCAAAACCTGGGCAGAGGGTGATGTGACAGAACAACGCGACTTACACACGGTGGATTACTTCGCGTTGAGTTATTTTGCAGCAAGCTATGCAGTGAGTTATGCAGCAGAACGCGTTCGCTAAAATCCGGCGGTAATTCTTAGGTAAGTAATATGTACCCCAACGAATTTTTGATGATTTTACTCAGCACAATTTTCGTAAATAATTTTGTGCTAGTACAATTTTTAGGGCTCTGTCCATTCATGGGCGTATCCAACAAACTGGAAAGTGCCATTGGAATGGGTGGTGCAACTACCTTTGTAATGACGCTTGCATCTATTTGCACCTATCTCGTTAATCATTGGGTTCTTGCACCGCTCGGTCTAGACTATTTGCGCACTATCGCATTTATATTGGTAATCGCTGCCGTGGTGCAATTTGTAAAAATGTTTATGGAAAAAACCAGCCCGCTCCTATATCGCGTGCTCGGTGTGTTTCTACCGTTAATTACGGTGAACTGTGCCGTACTCGGTGTAGCGCTACTGAATACACAAAAAGTTCACAATTTTTTTGAAGCAACTATGTATGGTTTTGGCGGTGCATTGGGCTTTTCGATGGTACTGATTTTATTTTCAGCCATGCGTGAGCGCCTAGCCGCGGCCGATGTACCCTTGCCGTTTAAAGGAGCGGCAATTGGGATGATCACTGCCGGCTTGATGTCCTTAGCATTTATGGGTTTTGCCGGGCTCGCCCGCTAATCTCTGTAAACTAATTTCTTGTTGTTCTTTCAACTTTTCTATTTCAACTTTTTCTATTGCTTTGCTCAATGAAATTTTACAACTTATGTTAGATCTCATTTTCCAAAATCCCATCATTACAGCGCTCGTTGCAATCGTTGGATTGGCACTCATCTTCGGCGCCATTCTCGGCTTTGCGGCCGTGCGCTTCAAAGTGGAAGCTAATCCCATTGTCGATCAAATTGATACTATCTTGCCGCAAACACAGTGTGGGCAGTGCGGCTATCCCGGCTGCCGCCCTTACGCGCAAGCCATCGTGGATGGCGACGCCATTAATAAATGTCCACCCGGAGGCCAAAGCACAATCAATGCACTAGCAGATTTATTGGACGTAGAAGCGCCGTCACTTGATGTCGAACATGGCATTGAATCTGAGGTCAAAAAAGTCGCATTTATTCGTGAGGCGGAATGTATTGGCTGCACTAAATGTATTCAAGCATGTCCGACAGATGCGATTCTCGGCGCCGCAAAACAAATGCACACAGTGATAGCTGATGAATGTACTGGCTGCGACTTGTGTGTTGAGCCCTGCCCTGTGGATTGTATCGATATGATTCCGATTGTAACGTCTATTAATAGTTGGTCATGGGGTTTGCCAAAACCTATCCAGTTAATTGCCAGTGACCGCGAGCCTTCGCCATCAGGCAAGGCGGCTTAGCACTTATGAACAGCCTGATTAAATTATGGGAGCTGCCCGGGGGCATACACCCGCCAGAAAACAAAGATCAATCCATGCAGTTGCCGCTCGCGCACTTGCCGATTCCACCACAACTTTTTATTCCACTCAATCAACATATTGGTGCGCCTGCAAAACCAGTAGTAGCGGAAGGTGATTATGTTCTAACAGGTCAGTTAATTGCAGCGGCTGATGGCATCTTCAGCGCGAATGTTCACGCATCAAGTTCGGGGATCGTTAGTGCGATTACTCAGCATGTATTGCCGCACCCCTCTGGGATGAACGGCGATGTCATCGTCATAGATACCGACAGTAAAAATAACTGGATAACGTTAGAACCCTGCGAGGACTATTTATCTCTTGAACGTCTCGAGCTACTCGAAAAAATTCGCAATGCAGGTGTCGCCGGTTTAGGTGGAGCCGGTTTCCCGACCGCCGTTAAGCTAAATACAAAATCAAGTTTTGTGATTGATACACTGGTGATTAACGGGGCTGAATGTGAACCCTACATCACGGCCGACGATATGTTAATGCAGGCCCGCGCGAATGAAATTGTCGCGGGAACATTTTTACTCAGCTATATTCTTCATCATCCGAAACGTTTAGTTGTTGGTATAGAAGATAACAAACCCAAAGCTATTGCCGCATTGCGAACAGCCGTAAAAAATTATTCACAAAAAAAATCAGACAAGGATGCACAGATTGAGATAGTGACTGTGCCCACCAAGTATCCCTCAGGCGGCGCCAAACAATTAATTTACCTATTAACCGGACGGGAAATTCCTAACGGCCATCACTCTGCCGATATAGGCACTATTTGCGTAAATGTTGCCACTGCCGCCGTTGCGTATCGGGCTGTGCGTTTTGGCGAACCCTTGACCTCTAGAATAACTACGCTAGCGGGTGAAGCACTGAAAATACAACGAAATGTGGATGTGCTTTTGGGTACACCTATAAACTACTTATTAGCGCACCACGGTTTTGATCCTACAGTAGCGCTAAGGGTAGTCATGGGTGGCTCTATGATGGGCTTTACATTGCTAAACCTTAATGCTCCCGCCGTAAAAACCACTAACTGTATTCTGGCGGCCAGCAAAAAAGAATTACCAGCACCGCCGCCAGCCCAAGCTTGCATTCGCTGCGGGCTCTGCGCAGAAGCATGCCCGGCAAGCCTGCTGCCACAACAACTTTTCTGGTACGCACAAGCTGAAAATATAGATCGCTTGCAAGCGCACAACTTGTTTGATTGTATTGAATGTGGCGCGTGCTCTTATGTCTGCCCCAGCAAAATACCACTGGTACAATATTATCGTGCTGCAAAAGGCCACATTCGTCAGCATACGATTGAAAAAGAAAAAGCGGATCGCTCCCGTCAGCGTTTCGAATTTCGCAAAGAACGCCTTGACAAAGCAGAAGCCGAAAAAGAAGCCAAGCGTACAGCTCGAAAAAAAGCGGCTGAAGAAGCAAAGCAATTACTCGCTAATAGACCTCTAGCCATGCAATCATCGTCTAGCGCAAACTCGGTAACAACGCCTGCTGAGTTATCCACATCAATACAGAGTGATCTGGTGGCGACTGCCATGGGCAACGCCAATCAAGTACAAACAACACCAACAGAACAACGTGTGAAACTGGAGCGCCTGCTGCAAGCGGCAAAAAATAGTCTAGAAAGTGCGCGCGCACCATTAGTGCCAAAAAATCTTGAGTTCCCAATTACCGAGGAACAATTAGTTCGACAGCAATCACGGATTAAGCAAGCAGAACTAAAACTCTCTGAAGCGGAAAAAAAATTAGCGGCCTTTGACACAGAAAAAAATGTATAAACCAACACTCTACCGGCGTTACTCGAGACCCTAGATGGCTTTATTAAATATCACATCACCTCACACCCAAGGCGCACTAAGTACCGGCCAAGTCATGCGCATGGTAATTTACGCAACATTGCCCGGGGTGTTAGCGCTCGCGTACTTTTTCGGTGTGGGAATATTTTTTAATCTTTTAATTGCAAGCCTGAGCTGTCTGGGCTTCGAAGCCTTAATCATTCATTTGCGCAAACGCCCCGTGTTATTTTATCTCAACGATTACAGCGCTTTAGTAACCGCATTCTTGCTCGGTATTTCGCTACCACCCTACTGCCCTTGGTGGCTGGTAGTCGTTGGCAGTTTTAGTGCCATCGTTTTGGCAAAGCAACTTTATGGCGGGCTGGGATTAAATCCATTTAATCCCGCGATGGTGGGTTATGTCATTTTGCTAGTGTCGTTTCCTGTACCCATGACTCAGTGGGCAACCCCCACAAATGTAAATGCAACAGCGGCGATCGGTATAGTCGAGGCGGTTCAGAAAATATTTTTTTATCAGCCGATTGATGGCTACAGTTCAGCAACAGCTCTCGATCTCATGAAACAAAATTCAACGTTAGTGATAGACGATCTTTATCGCAAAGAACCCCTCTTTAAGGCAGGCAGCTTGGCCAGCGCAGGTTGGGAGTGGGTTAATCTTGCATTTTTAGTGGGCGGTTTATTCTTACTGTATAAAAGAATTTTTACCTGGCACGCACCCATCAGCATGTTGACAGCACTGACACTCATGGCAATATTTTTTTACGATAACGGCAGCTCACACAGCGGTGGCTCACCCCTTTATCATTTGCTTTCCGGTGCCACTATGTTTGGAGCATTTTTCATTGTCACAGACCCGGTATCCTCAGCGGTTAGTAATAAAGGTCGCATTATTTATGGGGCAGCTATAGGAATATTGGTTTACGCTATACGCGCTTGGGGGAAGGGTTACCCTGATGGCGTAGCCTTCGCGGTGTTATTATTAAATTTTGCCGCGCCATTTATCGATTACTACACCACGCCAAGATCTTATGGCCACTTAAAATCACGCAGCGCGCTGGAGAAAAAACAGTAAATGTTTAACTTCCTTCGCAAACGTAATTTAGTATTCGGCATGAGTAAGAACAGCTTACTGCTGGGCGCATTCGCTCTGGTCACCACGGCCATACTTGCATTTACATCCGAAGCGACCAAAGAGCGCATTCAAAAATCAGAGCGCGACGCTCAACAGAAAGCCCTGTTTGAAATTGTTCCGCGCGAATCTCACGACAATGATATGTTAATCGATAAGATCAAAGTTCCAGAAGACGCTTGGGCTGGTTTGGGCTTAAAAAGTGGTGGAGAAATTTATGTAGCGCGCAAGGTTGATGAAACCATTGCCATTATTATTCCTGCCATAGCCCCTGATGGTTATAGTGGTGACATACGTATGATTATTGGCATTAATGCCAGCGGCCGTGTCGCGGGCGTGCGCATTCTAGATCATCATGAAACGCCCGGCCTCGGCGATCAAATTGATATTAAAAAAACCGATTGGGTATTGAGCTTCAACGGTAAATCAATTAACTCACCGGAGTTATCGCGTTGGAAAGTAAAAAAGGATGGCGGGGACTTCGATCAGTTTGCGGGCGCAACAATCACACCGCGCGCGGTAGTCAATCAAGTTCGGAGAGTATTAGAGTTTGCAGATTCCCATCGCGATGAACTGTTTAAAAAAAATAAGCTTGGAGTGGAGTAATGAGCACTGTGCCTGACGATAAAAATATTTATCAGGAAATTTGTCAGAAAGGATTGTGGAGCAACAACCCTGCTCTGGTGCAAGTATTAGGCTTGTGCCCCCTCTTAGCGGTTAG
>JAYWHF010000631.1:0-2321 GCA_043777855.1 Gammaproteobacteria bacterium
CACCACTAATACGTGCCCCAATCGAGCGATCACAGTTGGTGATGCGAAACTCGAAATCGCCGCCGGTTTTATTTTCGATTGCCGGCAATAACACCCGCATAATCGCCTCGGCTGTCTCTCCCTTGTCGAAAGGATAGTTTTTCTCGACACCACACAACTGCGGCTTACTCGCTAAATAATCGTCCGTGTAGATGATTGGGCTTAGATCTAACTGGCGCTGTTTGGCTGTTTCGCCTTCAATCGCTTTAAGCAAATCTACTCGACCCACCAACTCACCGAGAGTGCGCACACCCAAGCGCGCCATCCACTCGCGAGTTTCTTCGGCAACAAACCGGAAGAAGTTCATCGCCATTTCGACGGTGCCGATATAGTGTTCTTTGCGGAGCTTGTCTTGCTGAGTAGCAATACCAGTGGCGCAGTTGTTGAGATGACAGATACGTAAGTACTTACAACCCAGAGCAACCATTGGGCCAGTACCAAAACCAAAGCTCTCAGCACCCAGCATCGCCGCCTTAACAACATCGAGACCAGTTTTTAAACCGCCGTCGGTTTGTACACGAACCTTGTCGCGCAAGTCATTTGCACGCAAAGTTTGATGGGTTTCAGATAATCCCAATTCCCAAGGCGAGCCAGCGTACTTGATGGAGCTTAGCGGGCTCGCCGCTGTGCCCCCGTCATAACCCGAAATAGTAATTAGATCCGCATAGGCCTTTGCAACACCGGCCGCAATAGTTCCCACGCCTGGACGAGACACTAGCTTCACTGAAACGAGTGCATCGGGGTTAACTTGCTTGAGGTCATAGATTAGCTGTGCCAGATCCTCGATCGAATAAATGTCATGGTGAGGCGGTGGCGATATCAAGGTGACGCCGGGTACAGAGTAACGCAACCGAGCGATAAGCTCATTAACCTTACCGCCCGGCAGCTGGCCTCCTTCACCGGGTTTTGCCCCTTGGGCGACTTTGATTTGTAGCACTTCAGCATTGACCAAATAAGCTGGCGTAACACCAAATCGACCGGAGGCAACCTGCTTAATTTTAGAGTTTTTAATGGTGCCGTAACGCGCAGGATCTTCCCCTCCTTCGCCAGAGTTGGAGCGGCCACCCAAGCGATTCATCGCTTCAGCCAAAGATTCATGCGCTTCCGGCGACAGGGCACCAAGAGACATGCCCGCCGAATCAAAACGCTTAAATATACTTTCTATAGGCTCAACCTCAGACAAAAGTACAGGCGTACAAAGATCCTCATTGAGGGCCAACAGATCGCGCAACATAGACACAGGGCGCTGATTCACTAAATCCGCATAGTTTCTCCAAAGTGCATAATTGCCGCTCTGCACAGCCTTTTGCAAAGTCTGCACAACGTCCGGGTTAAACGCGTGATACTCAGAGTTGTGAACGTACTTATACAAGCCGCCCTGAACGATGGGCTTACGCTCAATCCACGCACTTTCAGCAATGATTTTTTGATCGGCCTCTAGCTCTTCAAAACGCGCCCCGGCAATTCTCGAAGGCGTGCTATCGAAACACATGTCGGTAACCTCTTCCGCCAAACCAATTGCTTCAAACAATTGCGCGCCACGATAGGACGGTACCGTGGATATCCCCATTTTCGACAGGATTTTGAGCAGGCCTTTGTCTATGCCCTTGCGATAGTTTTTATAGGCCTGATCTATGTTGGTCAATAGCTCCCCGGTCTCGATCAAATCATTCAATACGTAATAACTCAAAAACGGATAAACCGCTGTCGCGCCATAGGCGATCAAGGCGGCTATCTGATGTGGATCGCGCGCGCTTCCCGTTTCGACAATAATATTTGCGTCGCAGCGCAGACCCACTTTGGTCAGGTGCTGGTGTACGGCGCCAACGGCTAACAGCGCCTGAATGGGTAATTTGCCTTTCGTCAAGCCATTGTCGCTCAGCGTCATCAACACTTTGCCGGATTTGACGGACGCTTCGACCTCAGCACATAAATTAATCAGCGCATGCTTTAGATCAACCACTAAGGGATCGTAATGCAGCGCAAAATGGGCGACTTCATAGCCAGGTCGACTCATACTCATCAAGCCGCGAAACTTAGCGGGTGAGAGAATCGGTGAGCTTAGGATCACCCGATCAGCATGATCTTCCGTTTCTTCGTAAACAGGCAGCTCGCGCCCAAGGCAAGTCTCCAACGACATCACTATAGCTTCTCGCAGCGGGTCAATTGGCGGATTAGTAACTTGTGCAAATTGTTGGCGAAAATAATCATAAAGCGAACGCTGCTGCCGCGACAGCACTGCCATAGGTGTATCGTCCCCCATCGAACCAACGGCTTCCTGA
>JAYWHF010000632.1:0-6390 GCA_043777855.1 Gammaproteobacteria bacterium
GTTTTTTTAAGATGTTTCCGGCGATACTGCTATACATTTTATATTACACATTTTTAGGTAACGTACGCAGCGCCATGCATAGCGGAAAATGGCCAATTGTTCCAGGCCTATGGGTTGTGCATATCGCATTTGGATTACTTGCGTTGCTCTTGTTTAATTGGGAAAACTTCAAGCTCTGGCGTCACAGTCGCTCTGCCAACAGTAGGCCTGCTTTAGAGACACAAGGTCATGCGTAAAATTTCTCGTTACGTCTCAGGCATTGTCTTCAACGCAATTGCGCTCACACTAATAGTACTTATGTCGATAGATTTTATTTTTGGTTTCATCTACCAATTATCTACTATTCGAGGTAATTACAATTTTTCTGAAGTGATGATTTACCTCATGCTAACAGCGCCGCGTCGTCTTTATACGTTTATGCCCTTCGCGTGTTTGATTGGTTGCTTAGCGGGGCTCGGGATTCTTGCAAATACCAGTGAACTAGTGATTGTGCGCGCCGCCGGTGTTTCTACAGCGCGTATTGTTTGGTTGGTTTTGCGTCCTGCCTTGGTGTTTATTTTTGTTGCGCTGTTGGTCGGTGAGTATGTGGCGCCTTATACCGAACAGATGGCTGAGTATCGTCGAACCGTTGCGCGCGGCTCTAACGCCAAAGCCTCACAGCAGCCGGTATGGAATCGCGAAGCTAATGAATTTATACACTTTGATGCAATTTTGCCGAGCGGCGTGATTTATGGTGTGAGTCGATATAATTTTAATGAGGAGCGCGAGCTGGTTACTGCAAGCTATACGAAGCAAGCAATTTATCAAGATGGCTTTTGGCAGGAGGAGGATGTTGCGATTACTCATATTAATGTCAACTCTACCAGTGTGGAAAAAATCAGTTCGCGTAAGTGGGACACAAGATTAACGCCAGATTTGTTAAATATTCTAGCGCTGGAGCCGAAAGACTTATCAATTCAAAATCTCTATTTTTATATGAATTATCTAAGTGCTCAGCAGATTACAAATAGTGATTATAGTTTGTCGTTTTGGCAAAAAACATTACGGCCTTTAGCAACAGCTAGCTTAGTGCTTATTGCCATATCTTTTATCTTCGGGCCGCTGCGCAGTGTTACCACCGGCCAGCGTATTTTTACCGGCGTGATCTTTGGTGTTTTTTTTGAGTTAATGCAGCGGCTATTGGGCCCATCAAGTTTGGTGTTTGGTTTTTCACCGTTATTTGCAGTTCTGTTGCCCATTCTGTTTTGTTTTGCGTTGGGTTTTTTCCTGTTGCGCCGAGCCCGCTGATGCAGGGCGCAAGTTACGTCAGTCCTACTGAACGATTTCAGTTTTAGCTCGTTTGGTGACTGTTGCATCGCCCTCACAAGAATCAGTCAAGCAATAGCGTAAAAAAACGGTCATGAAGCGGCCTTATCCTGTAAGCTTTTTCTCTCGTTTGTAGCGCACTATTTGAACGTCTCTTTTCATCCCTCGATATCGTTAGGATTTGCGTGGTTACTCCACGTTGATTCACAGAGTTATTCACAGGTTTTGTGGATAACATGCTTAGTCAATACCGAGCGGCTATCTCGTGTTTCTATTTCGTTGGCATAAATGCTGCAAATTCGATGATGGCTCCTGTTTGGTCTGCGTATTTTTATGATCGCCCAGAGGGTTGAGGCGGGGTATTTTCTATTCATCGGCAGGCTGATGGCGTAGAATGCCGAGCTATTTTGCGTTTTTATTTTTGTCCCTCGATCTAGCTGGAGATGCCCGATGATTAAGCTGCCTGAAACCCTGCGCGAGAATGTTCGTCTTCTTGGGGAGCTCTTAGGTGAGACAATTCACGCCCATGAAGGTGCTGAGCTTTTTGGCAAGGTTGAGGGAATCCGCAAGTTGGGTAAGTCGATTACCCGCGCTGAAAATGGCGATTCTGCGCCCTTGGTAAAACTCCTGGGTGAGTTAGATGATAAAGATATTTTGCCGATCGTAAGGGCCTTCAACCAATTTTTAAATCTCGCTAATATTGCTGACCAAGAGTATTTCTCGAGTGCTGAATCTGAGCGCGAAGATGGTTTGCAGGCAATGCTGTTGGAGTTTGCCAGTGTTCACGGAAAAGAGGCAGTAGCCGCTAAAATAAGTGAATTGCGCATTGAATTGGTGCTGACGGCGCACCCCACTGAAATTACCCGACGTACCTTGATTCGTAAGTACGACCAAATAGTGGATACCTTGGCTGATCGCCAGAATGGCAGTTTGCTAACGTTTGAGCAGGATAAGTTGCGCGGCCGCTTACACCGTTTGGTAGAAGAGATTTGGGCTACTGACGAAATCCGTACCACTCGCCCTACGGCTATTGACGAGGCTAAGTGGGGTTTTGCGGTCATCGAGAATAGTTTATGGCAAGCCGTACCCGATTTTATTCGCCACTTGGACCGCTTATGTCATCGGCATCTTAACCAAGCATTACCCATTGATTTGCAACCGTTTAAATTCTATTCGTGGATGGGCGGTGATCGCGATGGAAACCCCAATGTGACCCACAAGATTACTCGAGAAGTACTATTGCTGGGTCGCTGGATGGCGGCTGAGTTGTACTCGCGAGACGTCTACAGTTTGGGCGGTGATCTCAGTATGAGTGAAACGAGCGAGACGCTTGGCAAACTTTACCCCAACAGCAGCACGCCCTACCGCGACGCCATGTTCGCTCTTCGTAAGCGTATTCAGGCAACGCTAGAGTGGGCCGAAGCTCGCTTGCAAGGGCGAGCCCTCGAGGCTCCCGACGATTTAATTATTAGTTGTGAGGATTTGTTGGCGCCGCTGATGATGTGTTTTGAGTCGTTGCATGAGGTAGGTCTGCCACACATTGCTAATGGCCCGTTAATGGATACCATTCGCCGCATTCACTGTTTTGGTATCAATTTAGTGCCCTTGGATATTCGTCAGGACGGTGAGCGACATGTAAAAGCTATTGACGAGCTCGTGGCTTACTTGGAGTTAGGAAGCTACAACGATTGGACCGAAGCGCAACGTCAGTCTTTTTTGCTCGCCCAATTGACCAGTAAGCGCCCCCTTTTGCCGATGGACTGGCCGATGAGTGATGACACGGCTGAAGTGTTGGCGACCTGTCGGGTAATAGCGAGTGAGCCGCGCGAGATACTTTCTCATTATGTGATTTCCATGGCTCGGCAGCCCTCAGATGTACTTGCGGTCGCACTGTTGCTGAAAGAGTGTGGAATGACGTGGGATATGCCCATCGTGCCACTGTTCGAAACGTTGGACGATCTTGATCGCGCGCCCATTGTGATGGATTGCTTATGGAGTCTCGATTGGTATAAGCAATACAGTGCGCAAGAGCAAACGGTCATGATTGGCTACTCGGACTCCGCTAAGGATGCCGGAAAATTTGCGGCGACGTGGGCGCAATACAAAGCTCAGGAAAAGCTTGTTGCGCTTGCGGATAAACATGCCGTGCAACTCGTGCTATTTCATGGTCGTGGCGGCACCGTTGGACGCGGCGGTGGTCCTGTCGAAAAAGCGATGGCATCGCAGCCTCCAGGCTCAGTGCAAGGCAAGATTCGTGTCACAGAGCAAGGCGAAATGATTCGCTATAAATTTGGATTGCCGCGAGTTGCCTTCAGCAACTTATCGTCTTATGTCATTGCCACCTTGCGAGCGACAGTTTCACCTCATGCGGCGCCCGAGCCTGAGTGGCGCGATCTTATGGAGCGTATGGCGCATGCCAGCCTTGAGGCTTATCGCAGTGTGGTGCGCGGGCACCCGCATTTTGTTCCTTATTTCCGCAGCCTTACCCCTGAGCAAGAGTTGAGCTTGTTAGCCTTGGGTAGCCGCCCGGCAAAACGTAAATCTACGGGTGGCGTCGAGAGCTTGCGCGCCATTCCTTGGGTGTTTGCGTGGACGCAGGTTCGTTTGAATTTGCCTGCGTGGCTGGGCGCACGCCAAGCCTTGGAATATGCGCTTGAATTAGAGCCTGACGTTTTGGAAAAGATGGTGGATAACTGGGCATTTTTTTCCAGCTTCCTCGACCTTTTAGAGATGGTTATCGGCAAGGCGGACAACCCTATTTGCAGCTATTACGAGGAGCAGTTGGTTCCTGTTGAATACCATGGTTTGGGCCAGCAGCTGCGTGCAGATGTTACGGCGATAGAAGCGCTGATCAATCAGCTTAAGAAGCAAAAGGTTTTGCTCAACGATGAGCCGTTGCTGCGGCAGTCGTTGGCAGTGCGCAAACCCTATGTTGACCCGCTTAACTATTTACAAGCTGAGCTGCTAAAGCGTTATCGCAGCAGTAAATCGATCAGCCCTGAACTTGAGCGCGCACTTAAAGTGACTATGGCGGGTATTGCGGCAGGCATGCGCAATACCGGTTAAGGCAGCACGCAAAAAGCTTTGCGCCAAAAAAAGCCGCACTTTAAAAAGTAGCGGCTTTTTCTAACTCTGACCTCTGTTCGACCGCTCTCTGGCCTCTCTCCGACCTCGCTTCAATAACTAGAGACTCTGTTTTATGTCTAACATCGCTTCGTTACCCATTCCGCTCAAACAATTAAATTTCACCAGCATGGCACATCATTGGAAATTGTTAGCTCAAAAAGTGAGTGATAAAAGGTAATTCAACTGCTAGGTAATTACTACGCCGGTCTGCTGTGCTAGTCTAAATAATTGTTGCGACATCATTGCAGGTAGGTATATGAAAAAAATTACTTCTCGAAAAATAGTCGGGGTCGTTGCTCTTATCTTAAGTGGTCTTTGCTTTGTTGTCTCTGCAGTTGTCTCTGCGCAGGAAGTTGCCTTTGCCTTTGATAAAACGCTATCTCGTTCGTCGGCATTAGATGGTATGGCGCGCGCTAAAATGTTAGTGCGAAGTTTGGAGCGGGTGAATGTTCATCAGTCTATGTTTTTAATTCGCACCAAAAATGTTACGGATAAAACGGTAGATCGCCTAATGTTTTACGATGATTCGGGGCAGTTACTGGTCAATGCGGGCGCACACTATTCATTGTTTAGTGCTACCAATAGTTATGCGTTTGCGGTTGATATTTTAAAGGCCAATGCTGTGTTGTCGCAGTACGTAAATTACCATCAACACATTTATTTCCCTTACCTTTTTGAGGGCGGCGATCAGTTAGCATTAAAACAAGTTAAGGATTTCCTGGCTGAGCGAGGCTATCAACCTACCTATACAACTTACCATGCTCACGACGATTATCTGGATATGCTTTATCAAGAACGTGTTGCAAGCAATAGGCCAGTAGATATAACCCGCTTGGAAAAGGTCTATGTGAAAATGCTGATGGAAGATATCCTTGCGTATAATGCAAAGGCACAACTGCTATTGGGTTATAGCCCGCGGCAAGTAATTTTGTTGCATGAGAATGATCTAGCCGCTTATTGCATCGTTGGTTTGGTTGATGCACTTAACGCAAAAGGCTTTACAATAATTTCTCCAGAAAAGATATTTGCTGACCCGATTGTTAATCCTTATTTGTTAGGCGGATATTCTGCAGTAGGCTATCAACAAGCACTTTACGGAATACCTGATTCGAGGCGCGAAAATTTATACCTACTCACCTCTGCTGAGCGAGAAAAAATACATGGCTATTTAAGAGCAGAGGGTTTGGATTCGCTAGTGCCAGTAAATTAAATAAATTGTTGATAATATATGATTTGTAGCAGAGGTTTTTGGTATGGGTAAAGGTCGTCTTGAAGCGTTTAGTGATGGAGTGCTCGCAATCATCATCACCATTATGGTGTTGGAATTGAAGGTTCCTCATGGGGATAGCATTTCGTCGCTTGTTCCGCTAATCCCGGTTTTCTTAAGCTATGTGCTTAGTTTTATTTATGTCGGTATCTATTGGAACAATCACCATCATTTGCTGCACACCGTGCATAAGGTTTCTGGCGGCATACTCTGGGCAAATTTGCATTTATTATTTTGGTTGTCGCTGGTGCCTTTTGTTACCGGTTGGATGGGTGAAAATCATTTTGCGGCTATGCCCACCGCGTTTTATGGCATTGTGTTATTCATGTCTGCGGTAGCTTTTTATATTTTGCAGTGGGCTATAGTGGCGACTGAAGGCGAAGACTCGATTCTCAGGCGAGCGCTCGGAAAGGCTGTTAAAGGTAAAGCCTCTATTGCCATTTACCTGTTTGCGATTTTAAGCACTTATTTTATCGCCCCTTTGTTTGCGGGGTTGTTGTATGTATTTGTCGCGCTAATATGGTTGGTGCCCGATAAGCGGATTGAACGAGTTCTTGGTGAAAGCTAAAGGCATTTCGTTTTTGTGCGTCTGCTAAATTGTTGTTAAGCTACTGTGGAAATGAATGGGCTTTGATGTGGACGAACTATTTAATAAAGCTGCCGTTGTAGAATTTAAAAAAGCGGCGCAGCAA
>JAYWHF010000633.1:0-6389 GCA_043777855.1 Gammaproteobacteria bacterium
TGTTGAAAACCCAATCAGTAGTGCTAATAAAAAAATACGTTGATTGGGATAAACAGCACAGCAATTTCATAGAGCCATCAATCGCCGACGCCAATAAAACCTTTGCGGACGCTGACAAAATAGTTATCGAAATGAAACTCAATTCTGCCAAGACAAAAATTTTAGATAAGGCTGCGCTGAAAGCCATTTACAAAGCAACCCTTACCGACACTCAATATGATTATTTGGATCAGGGCAAGGCGGCGTTTGGTATTAGCTTCTTGAGTTCATCGACTGCTAAGGTCGAGTTCCAACGCTTTATTGAATTGGATCCTACTATTTATAACGACAAGTGGGTTCGAATCACAATCCCGATTGCTGATATGGATCAGTTCACCGGCGACCCTTGGGTGCGTACCCCAACCACTGTAGTGGCACAGGCAGCGACTATTGCCGATCGCATAAGGATCAATCCTGAGCTTTACGGTTCGCGAGTAGGCGATGCATTTAAATGGGGCAATGTGATTCGCAATTTCGTGCCTGACAATAGCGATGCCGGTTTTGCAGCGCTTATGCTTCCTGAAAACTTCAAAGAGATGCATATTACGGTTAAAAAAATTGAAGTGGTTTGGAAGTAGCTTCAGTCGATGAGTAGGGCGTTTCAGCAGAGGAAAGGTTGCAAGCTGGTTTTAGTATTAAGCCAAGCCCAACCATTTCTTCGTGCTGGCTAAGCGTTGTAGTAGTAAGAGCTCGATCAATAGTAGTGTGATTAACGATGCACCCAGCACCGGCAAGAAGATGGCAGCGACAAAAATAATGGCCACAAAGCCGGTGCCAATTTTTGCTTCGGGCATAGGAGGTGGCGCGCCCAATACACCTGCTGGCGCGCGCTTGCGCCACATAATAAAACCACTAATACTCATGGTGATTAAACTGAGCGCCACTAGTAAACCCAGCAATTGATTTAACCAACCAAACAGTTGACCTTCATGTGCAGCAACGCCGATACCAACCACGCGATCAATCACGTGACGTTGCGCAAAGGTTGTCAAACTATGTAACTCACCGGTTTGCGAGTTAAAAGTCGCTTCTGCGCGTAAGGGGCGATTTTGCGTGGTGGATTTTACCGCCCAGTCTGTGGCGCCCGGTGGCGGCGGCGTAATTAACACGGGGTGATAAAAATGAAGCTCTTGCGCTTTGGTGACGATGCTATTGAGTTCAGCGGTGGCTGAGCCCGAGTTGTGTTGTTGATGCTCGGCGTGCTCACCGGACACCTCGGTTGATTTTTTCTGCCCAGCAATAACCCAATCTTGTGCGGCTGTGGTGCCCGTTAGTTGGCGAAATTCTTTAAAAGCATTCCCCCATACAAAGGTCCAAGGCAAGCCGCTCAGCAGTAAAAACAACACTAACAACGAAACCCAAATACCTATCACACTGTGCAGGTCGCGCCAGAATAAACGGCCCGTTAGGCGAAAACGTGGATACAAAATTCCTGCTACCCCTTGAGCATTTCGCGGCCACCACAAATAGACGCCCGTGAGCACTAAAACGATCGCCCAGCAAGCTGCAAGTTCAACCACAACCGAACCCACATCGCCCAAAAGCAGCTCGCCATGCAAGTCATGAACAATGTGCAAGAAACGCGAGCTTTCGTTTTCAATGGTTAATACATTGAGTGTTTGCGGGTGGATATAAACGCGAATTTTCTCGCCAGCTTGATGCAATAAAATACTGGCGGCGTCGGTAGTTTCGCGCGCTAATTCGTAGGCAGAAAATTGTGCATTGGGCACAGCCGCCAAGGCAGCTGCAACTTGCTGCTCCGGTGTTGCAAGGTCACCGGTAATAATGAGGTTGCGGTAAGGCGCGTCATGAATTGCATCGAGTTGTGGTTTAAATAAATAGAGTGCTCCGGTAACTGAAAGCAGAAGTACAAAAGGAATCGCAAAAACGCCTGCGTAAAAGTGCCAGCGCCATAATCGGCAATAAAGTTGCTTTTGTATTTTTGACTGAGTTCTCACCTTGCCATTTGTTAATGCTTCCATTTGAGTTCCAGCAAATAGGTGCGTTGATTAAAAGGATGAAATGCCCACGCTTTGTCGTTATTAAAATTGTCGACACCAACGCTAACTTCAGTGCTGTCAGTGGCCTGCCAAGATAGGCGTGCATCTGCAATTAATTGGCCCGACTGATAACCGTAAGTGTCGCCGCGCTGAGTATTTTCAAGGTTAGTATAGGGTTGAGACGCGTAACGTAAACCACTCGCCAAACGCCAGTTGTTATTCAGTTGATACCGCACGTGCGAGTTAATTCGCCAGTAAGGAATGCGTGGAAATTGGTTGCCTTCCGAATTTGTATTTAAGCTATTTTTCAAAATCTTATTATCGATATAGGCAAGGTTAAAATCAATATCAAGCCCAGTTAATAGCATGCCATACGTTTCCAAAATTAACTCGGCACCCGTTTGCTTGACGCGATCTATGTTAACAAACGATGTTAGCTTTGTACCTAGAGGATTCAGGTGTTCAAAAGAAAAAATAAAATCATCAACATCTTGATAGAAAATACTACCGGTTATTCGCGCCTTTTTAAATTCGTGGCGTAGCATTAGATTGGCATCTTTTGATGTTTCTGGGCGTAGGTTAGGATCAAAACTATTGCGGTCAAACACGCCTGCAGAATCAAACTTACCTTGAAATAATTCCCCCACAGTAGGAAAGCGCGTTGCTGTTGCAAGGCTCAATTGCGCAAGCCATTTATCAGCGAAGGCCCACTGCGATGACAGCGAAGCCGTAGTGTCAGTGGCGGTTCGTGAGTCGTATTCTTCCGGTTCTTTAGCCATCGCTTGGTTGATGCCGCCGTCAAACGCTTTCCATTGATCGGCTCTTAGACCAGCGCTTACACTTATTGTATCGCGCAGGTGAATTTCATCTTCAATCCATACGCCATTCAAGGTTGATTTGCCTTGCGTTTCGATCGAATATGTTTTGTTAGTTGCATCGCGCCATTGCGTGGTGGTGTAAGTAGTGCTGTCAGTTTCGTATCGATTGGACGTAAAACCCAGTGTGATTTCGTGATTTGCGAATTGTTGGGTGGCTTTAGTATCCAGCGTCCACCAGCCAGAAGGGCCGACGTCAGTCAATGTTCCATCGCGATTAGCCGTACCATTAATGTAGCCCTTAGAGGTAAAAGTTTTGGCCTTTGCTAACCAAAAATGGGAAAGGTTCGCGCTTAGATCCCACTCGCCGATGGAGCCCTTTGCACTTAATCCTGCAAGAATTTCTGTGCGCGTAGTTAGCGATAAATTAATCGGTGCAGACGCTTCCCAATATTTTCCGTTAGATTTTACTGTGCCAGAATAAACTGGGTTGCCATTCAGGTCGCGCAAGTAAGTTGTCGGATGCGTTGTGTCGGAATCTGTAGTCCAATACACCAACAAGCCCTGCATGCTCCAGTTATCAAAGGTTAAATCACCGCGCAAACGCAATTGGTCTTGCGTGTTGTCGTCGGGTGAGCCAGCGGCGAAAATGGGCGGCGGTGTAGGTGATGCTGTTGGTGATGTTGGTGATATTGTTGGCGGGATTAATTCGCTATCTTCAATCGCGCCGGTTACATCAATGCCCGTAGTTTTTGTAGAAGGAGCGAGCTGGCTCCACATCATTGGCTGACCCTTGTTTTCAAAATGTCGATAGCTTGCGCGCATGGAAAATGGGCCATCATCTTGCATTAATGCAAAACCGCCTTCAAGGGTATAACCGTTATAGGTTTCGTCGGTGCCGTATTGTTTGTAGGGTTGTGAAAAACCTTGGAGGCTAATGAAAGCTTCATTTTTTTCCGGCGCGCGCGTGGTAATTGATATTATGCCGCCCATAGAATTACCCTGATAGCGCGAGGAGTAGGGCCCGTACACTATATCAAACTGCTGAACTTCTCCCGGGCCCACAACACCCCATTTGGGAGGGAAACCAAATGAGTTGCCAAGATAATTGGAAATCACGAAACCATCCACTAACACCAAGGTACGTGCCGATTGGGTAGAATGTGTGCCGCGAAAGCCGGGCACGCCATTCGCATCGCCAATGTAGCGCTTGCGCACAAAAAAATTAGGTGCGTACTTCATTAAATCTTCTACATTAGTGGCGTTGGTAGAAGCAAATTGCTCTTGCCCAAGCGATACCGCCAAACCGCGAGGTTCAATAGTAATAGGTGCTTCTTTTTGACCAACGACTAGCATTTCTTCTATGTTGTTACTGGCCAATAGCATCTCGGCCTGATCTGCCCGCAGTATCGGCGAGTGTAATTGCAATGACATAAGCACAGTGCCCATGGCGAAATTTTTACAGAAAACCCTATCCACAAGCAAAGCCTCTTTCAGCTAATAACTGTAACGGTGAGATAGCAACCCCCCGTTCGATTTGAAGCGTTATGGGCCGAGAATTAGCGCCCAGAACAAGGGGTGCGACTGTACCTAATTTTTTGCAATTTGTGGATGCGGCATATTGTCGCACCATCAAGAGATCTGTTAGATTCTGTTGTAAAATGCTGTTGCAATGATCGTCGACAAGCATCGTCGGCAAGGACCAGCGCAAAGCCCAGTGTAAAGTTCAGTGTAAAGTCCAGCGTAAAGCGTAATGAAAAACCTTCAATTCCTATTCATCTAAACATGTGCTAAAAAGACTAATAAATGATGACTGAAAAATTCCGTTCGAATAGTGATTCTATGAATATGTTAGTGGTAGATGACGATGAAATTTTTTGTCAGGTAATGGAGCGGGCGCTCATAAGGCGTGGCTTTCAAGTAGAGATTTGTTTGGATATCGCGAGTGCTGAGCGTGCGTTAAACGCTAAGCATTTTAAACGAGCGATTGTCGATTTAAAAATTGCGCAAGAATCTGGCTTGATCTTAATCAGAAGCCTAAAAGCGATCAATCCCGATATTGAAATTATTATGCTGACGGGTTACTCAAGTGTTTCCACAGCAGTTGAGGCGATAAAGCTTGGGGCGGTAAATTATTTTTGTAAGCCCATTGATATTGATGAAGTGTTAAATGCTTTCACTCAGCCTGATCTAATGACAGAAATATCTTCACCTATCTCTACGCCAACGCTCGACAGGGTTGAGTGGGAGCATATTCAAAAAATATTACAAGATCATCAAGGTAATGTTTCAGCTGCAGCGCGTTCGCTGGGAATGCATCGCCGCACACTGCAGCGAAAATTACAGAAACGCCCTGTTAGTCAATAGCGTTGTATTGTTGAAGCGGTAAAATAATTTCAGTCAGAGTACCGCAAGGAGTATTTGGCGACTGTGTAACACGGCCGCCGTATTTTTTAATCGTCGCGTGAGAGAGTAGCATTCCCAAACCTAGCCCCGATGTTTTAGTGGTAATAGGCTCCTTTCCTAAAAAAGTCAGTAGCTCACTCTTAATGCCCTCGCCCTCATCAATAATTTCCCAATGAAGTTGATGGTCTTTGATCGTAATATGAAGTGCAATTTTTTGTGGGCTGGCATCGGCGGCATTATTCAACAAATTAATAATTGCATAGTCAAGGCGCGAGTCATAGGCAATTGTTTGTTGCGTTAGGGTCTCAGAAAAATGAGTAGTGAACGCAATTGCTGGGCGCATTAGTTGCCAGCGGTCAATAATCGAATTGCAATAAGCCCTTACGTCTCTTTTCAGCGCTTGATTGTGCGTTTGTTCCGCTGAATCTTGCACCATTTTCTTGAGTGTGCCCGCGCAGTGAGCCACTTGCTGTGATAACAAATTTAAGTCACCGAGTAACCTTGCATCACCTTGATGCTCGCTGCGAAGCTCCGACAGCAATACCGTCATGGTTGACAAAGGTGTATTGATTTCATGGGCAGCGCCAGCCGCGAGAGTTGCCACAGCAATGACTTGCTCGTTGCGAAGTTCATCCTCGCGCAGTTGGTTCAATATATCTTCCTGATGGCGCAAACTTCTCGCCATTTTTACAACAAAGTAGGTGATAAGAATTGCGCTAACAAAAAAATTAAACCACATGCCCAGAATATGCCAATTTAACGGTGAACCACCGTGTACATGATCAACTGTAAATACCGGCAGCGACACGTGAAAAAAAAGTAAAATCGAATAAGCCGCTACACAAAGCGCGGTAATCGTCCAGGTGAATCGCCACGGAAGAGTCGCCGCCGATATACAAACCGGCACCAACAAATAAGACATAAACGGATTTGTTGCTCCGCCGCTAAAATAAAATAGAAAGTTTAGGGCGATAACATCTAATAATAGCTGAACGAAAAACTCAACATGAGTTACGTCGCGCGATTGTTTGAGGCGAAAAATTGTGAATAGTTGTACGGCAGAAAAAACACACAAAACCGTAAAAATGGGCAGGCGGGGGAGTTGTAAATTAGCGACAAATATACTGCT
>JAYWHF010000634.1:0-6377 GCA_043777855.1 Gammaproteobacteria bacterium
CAGTGTGTATTTCGCTCGCTTCGCATCTACCATCTCAACTCTCCTTTACCTGATTTTGTACGATCAGCTATGGAGTACGTTTTTTGGGGGCAAGGTCACTATCGCCATGGAGCGATGCTCGGATTTTCAGTTGAAGATCGATTCGCACTATCGTTAGGATCACCTAGTTCTAGCGGCGATCATGATTGGTTAGATCAAAAAAATATGGTCAAAGTTGATATTTCCGTCTCTGAAGTATTTTGTGATTCCGAAGGAAATTTAACTTTTGATGAAGATATTGAACCTACAACCGAAGAGATTCTAGATGCACTGCTAGCAATGATCGGTGGAGCATGCAACCAAATTGATGCCGAATATGAGAAGGCAGAAATTGAAGACTAGCAAACTAAAACATGCGAAAGAAATACGGTTGGGCATTGTCAAAGTGTCCTTTAACACGCGTGAGATGTCCGATTTGGACGAACGGCGCGGTCACTATGAACGCTCCGCGTTTCTACGTGCGAAAGCACTTGACTTACCTTTGCCTATCAAACCGAATCCTTCAAGAGTCATCACATGGGCAGAGACAGCACCAATTCAGTCATGCTTTACACATATAAACACAATCGCCCATTCACTGAATGAGACCAAATTAGTCTACGGTGAACAAGCTGCAGCTCGGGAGCTGTTGAGTCGTTCTGATGAAATTCTTGCAGCTTTCAAAACCTTCAGGGCTGAAATATTAGATGGTGATCCAAATGACGAGACTTGATTCATGGCAGTTCCAAAGGTCACAACCGGCGAAGACATCGCACCATGTTTTGCATACGATGTCAGATCAAAAAATGCCGATGATCCCCCTGGGCTGTGGATTTGTGGAACAGTTTGCGGTACTGTGTCCGAAATGGCTCAACAAACAGCGGTTTTCAGACAGTTGCGGCCTGACTGTCGGCGACCTATTGTTTCATTTTCAATATCGTTGCCGCCTGCAGATGGCCGGCCTAGCAATGAAAAATGGAAGCTCATGGTTGAAAGATTCCTTACAAAAATGGGCATCGATATCAAAAATCACGCATGGGCTTGTCATTTGCACGTTCACAAAAATAGTCATACCCACATACGTTTGTGCCGTGTGGGTGGCGATGGCGTGCTATGGAATCAGGAGCATTCAGCCAAACGCGCAATCAAGGCTTGTGAGGAACTGGAGGAGGAATTTTTTCTAGAAAAACATGATCGAACTCCATCAAACAAGAAAAGGCCGACCATGGCGGAAACTCAAATGTCAAAAAGAAAGGGACAACAAATGCCAATTCGTCTATTTATGCAAACCAAAGTCGACATAGCAATTCAAAACCATCCAAATGGGATTGATTTCAAAGACTTTCAAAGGCTACTCGCTGTCGATAATATTGATGTACGAGCGTACGCTCCAAACGGAGTATTGAAAGGCGTAAGCTATCTACACGATGGCTTGAAATGGCCTGGAAGTAAGCTTGGCAGTAATTACAGCTCAGGCCTTTCAGGCCGTGGGGTCAGCTACACCTCTGAGACAGGAACAGAACAAGAAGTACAAATGCGTTCTCATAGTAGAAACTCTAAAATTCCAGCTGCGCTCAAAACTTTGCTGCCAAGTCAGTATGCCAATAAAGAAATTTTTTCGCACGCAAGCCACAAAACAAAGGAGTTTTATTTCAATACTGATTTAACCTCCCGCAGTGCGCGTGAAACAACTGAACTATCTGACATAGTTTGGCATATTGGCTCTTTATTAGTACGTTGCGCAGTGTCATTGTTGAATGCTGTGTTGAATTTCATGCGGAAAATACTGGCTTTATTTGGTTACTCCATGAAGCAAGCTGCACTTCAAACCTGCCAGCATGTAAGTGGGCAAGCCCTTTGCTTTGAACCTGCGGTACAGTCGCAATTATCATTACCAACTGCTACTGCAGAAGCACAAGCTGCAGAGGCTTTAACTGGGCTAGCAAACGCAATTCAACGCAATTCCTATGATAATTTACCGATCGTAGTTGGCGCTGAAAAAGAGCGCAATAGTGTTTGGGATGCGATGGCTGACTCTAGCGGTCTAGCCAGTTCGGCAACTGTTATCGATATAGACAAGCCAAAAGATATTGAATTCAGATTCACAGCCGACGAGCTGCACTCCCTTACAAAACCGTCAGAACCAACTCTAGCCGATTTAAAAGCTGCTGGTGAGGCTCAAGTATCAGCTTATCAAGCCCTTACCTGGGCAAGTAATAAGGATGAGTTTGAAGACAGTACGCTTTTCTACACAAAGATTCTTGCCGAAGCTAACGATAAATTGCGCGATGCTGAAAATAGCTGGAAACATCTAAAAAAATGTCACCCTATTGCATCAAGAGTATATGAGAGTCCTGAAAAAATGGCACTTGAAAGCGCACAGTTTGAAGTTGAATCCGCCAAGTCCAAACTAAATGTCGCTCAAAAAGAAATGGAAATACTGAAGAGAATACACGATGAAGCGCCGTTACCAAAACCGTCACTATATATTGTTACGAAAGCCAAAACGGCAGCTATAGAATTCAATAGAATTTCGGCAATGATGCTGCTAGAACAAAAAAAGCGAATTCAAAGTATTACTGACCCAATTCTCCAGTCTAAGCTTTTAGTTAATTGGAGTGATGCGCGGGCCTATCTGGCAAGTGTTGAGCGTGAGGGGCGCTCTGACGCACTCGCAAACGGAACACGCGTATTGGTTGAAATTGATCAAAAGATTGAGGCTAACCGTCGTAGAAACGAAGCGCTAACGCGTGAAGTGTTAGATCATGTTCACGAAGAACGTCGCAATGACGTAGATAGTCAACGTGGCTGAACACCAAATCTATAAAGTTCGGTCAGTTTCAAATTGCCGTTTGCGGCAATACTGCAACGTAAACTAAATAAATTGAGGTAGCTTCGCCAGTGCGTTGCAATGTTCGCCAAGTTTGTGCGGAGCTACTTCTATAGATTCCTCACCGTTTTTGAGCTTGATTACCTCAATATTGATGCAGTTTTCACCCCACTGTGCGTAAAACAAATCTCCGAGATTCATGTATTCGATTACTTTTTCGACTGGCAGAACCGTTTCGTCATAAAGAAATAGAGGCGAATCATCCTCTGGTTCATCCCGACACAAAATCACCATCTCACTTAGTCGATCATTCACATATTTAGCTTGATGAATCGTGTAAACAGAAAAGGGATTGTGCATGGTAGCTTCTCCTAATTGGTTGCAATCAATTGTTCCGCAGGGTACTGTTTTATAAAATCCATCCGAGTATTTGGTTTAGCTTTTAGCCAATCGTCGTATTCGTCATCATTCAGTATGGCGACGATCCTTTTTTCGTCATCGGGTTTATGGAAATTTCGCATAAATGCGTGATCGTCAGCGTTGAGTGTCAGCATGGTGAAGCTGTGAATTTTTTTACCGCCTGGCAAGATGCAATCTGCCCACAGACCAGCGATACCCATGGGCTTACCATCAGCGCGTTGAATGCGCGTAGCCTTAGCCTTACCAGAGCGCCAATCAGGCTCATAAATGGCCGCTGCAGGAATGATGCAGTGCTGTCCTTTTCGCCATGCGTCCCTAAAGGTTGGCTTTTCTTGCATAGTCTCAGACCGAGCGTTATAGGTGCGACGGCCAAAAGCAGCTTCTTTAGCCCAGTGCGGCACTAAGCCAAACAATCCCAGCAGAGCTTCGCGCTGGGGTACGGCATCATCACCCACGTCGGCATGCACTGACCGCCGAATAAAGCTGCTCGAATAGCACGGCCAAACATCCACTTTGCTACCTTCAGGCATATCCACACCGAACTCCAGCGTGAACTGGATCGGTTCTTTTATTGATTCGTAATGACTGCACATGGCTTAAATGATAAGGCTGTTATATACTGTATATATGAACAGTATTTTAGCAGATTTAGGGATCACGCCGGTCAAACTCGACAATTCACCCAAATGGGTGATGTTGATTCATGGTTTGGTGCAAGCGGGCTTCCCATCACCGGCAGAGGACACATGCGCAAAGCGGATTGATTTAAACGCGGTACTGATCTCGCACCCTACAGCGACTTACCTTTTAAGAGTGCGTGGAGATTCCATGATCGAGGCTGGAATTGCAGACGGAGATGTACTTATCGTGGATCGCGCTGTAAAAGCCAAACATGGTCACATTGTGGTAGCTGAAGTGGATGGCGAATTCACCGTAAAAAGACTATTTAACCGCGCAGGGCGCATCAAGCTGCAGGCAGCAAATCCCACGTTTCCCGATATATTGTTCAAAGACGGCCAAGAACTGAAAATTTGGGGCGTGGTCATCCACACTATCAAAAGCTTTGGAGCGAAGCCATGTTTGCATTAGTCGATGGCAATAATTTTTACGTGAGCTGTGAGCGGGTGTTTCGCCCTGACCTAAACGGCAAACCCGTTGTCGTTTTGTCAAACAATGACGGCTGCGCAATTGCGCGGAGCAACGAAGCCAAGGCGCTTGGCATCAAAATGGGCGCTCCATGGTTCGAGATACGCCATTTTGAAGAGTCTGAGGGCTTAGTAGCCCTATCAGCTAACTTTGCGCTGTACGGCGATCTAAGCGACCGTGTGGCAAGTATCACTGCAGGCATGGGACCGGCGCATGAAATCTACTCTATCGACGAATCGTTTGTTGACCTAGCCGGCGTGCCTGGCGATTTGACAGACCGCGCACGTAGGGTGCGTGAGCGTATTTTGCAATGGGTTGGCATTCCTTGCGGTGTAGGCATTGGAGCGACCAAAACACTTGCAAAGCTAGGCAACTACATTGCCAAAACAGCAGAACGCAAACCAGGCAGCTATCCGGCCAAGCTTGCACAAGTGTGCAATTTAGCCTCCCTCACAGAAGCTGAAATGCAAGTTGTGTTTGAAGCGACCCCAGTTAACGAAGTTTGGGGCATTGGCCGCAAAATATCAGCGCAATTGAACGAAGGCGGGATTATGACTGTGCAAGACCTAGTCAAACTCGACCCAGCAACGGTTCGCCGTCGCTGGTCAGTGGTGCTCGAACGCACAGTGCTTGAGTTGCAGGGTACGTCCTGCATATCTCTGGAAGATGCGCCGCCAGCTAAGCAGGAAATAGCCTGTACTCGCTCATTTGGACACCCAATCACTGAGCTGCGCCATGTATCAGAGGCAGTAACAGAGTTTGCAAGTCGTGCCGCTGAAAAGCTGCGCAAGCAAAGAAGCTTAGCGGGACGAATTCTGGTTTTTATTCGTACCAGTCCGTTTCGTAAAGACGATCCACAATACAGCCGTTCAGTCGTTGTGCCACTACGCCGCCCGACTTCAGACACTGGTGAATTAGTTGCGTCAGCGCTTATGGGACTTCGCGCTATTTACCGACCAGGATATAAATTGGCTAAGGCTGGGGTGATGCTGCTAGAGCTGCAAGACAGCAGTTATGAACAAATCGAGTTAGGCCTCGAACAAGACAATACCGTTGACAGAAGTAAGCTGATGACGGCTTTAGACGTTGTCAATCAAAGATTCGGAAAAGGGACGTTACACATGGCCAGCGCTGGCATGGCCGGAGATAAGCGGGTATGGTCTATGAAACAGGAGCGTCGTACGCCTGGCTACACGACAAAATTTGCTGATATTTTGGTTGTAAAAGCGTGATCTTTCAAATGTGTATTTAAGTCTAAATGTGAGTTTATATTTGGCGCACTACTTTTCGTGTCGGACTCTATGCCGTTAGCACCACGCCCGAGGTCGTGTCCCATACGGGTTACGATTCCTCGCGCTAGAGAGCGGGGAAGCAACTGAATGCGTATCAGTAATTTAGTAGAAAATCAAACTCTAGTAAGCTCGATAACATATGACAGTTCATCAAACCTGCCAGACTTCTTTTCCGCAGCCGCAATAACAGCCGGCTTGTCTGATATAGATTTGAACTTGAAATAACCTTCAAATAAATAATGCTTGTCCGAGCTTTTCTGTTTCAGGAATACAGGAAACACCGTGTCTGGTTGGTTTGAAAGCAATACGGCCTTGGCTGCAACTTTGGGCGCATTCCCAGCTTGAATGATATCGGGTGCATCAGGATTCATGTTGTCTACTGTGAAGCATCCTGCAAGAATAATTTTTTTGTTTTGAGGCAGGTAAGTTTGTACCTCACCTCCAAGCTGGTTTTTAATGTCGGTGCGGGTATAGGGTGTATTGCGTTGAGGAAATGTCATATTTAATAGTTGATATTTACTATGTTATTTATAGCTGCTTAGGCAATAATTACGCCGGATACATGCATATTTCATGGCGGATTCAAGTACAAAGTGCGTCACTGAATAGTTTAAGCGGTTTTATATTAAGCCCATAGAACACCTCATGAGGTGTTTTGTAGTTTAGACATT
>JAYWHF010000635.1:0-6363 GCA_043777855.1 Gammaproteobacteria bacterium
AGCCGCGAGAACATCTACTTTGTATCCTGCAGGCACATCAACCGTGTTGGCAACCGGCGCTAATTTGGCTGGTATGCTGTCAAAACCCATACCGCCAAAACCCAAACTGGCGAGCAGTGGAGCGGCTTTAGCTTCTTGTGACAACATTAAAGAGCCTGAGTAAACACTGGCTAAACCTGCCGCTACAGACATTTTACTGGCTGTAGAAATAAACGTTCTTCGACTTGAGTCTATGCCATTGACAATGTCTAGAATTGACGGGTTATTCGAGGGATTGATCGAAATGTCGTTTTTGGGATGTTTTGGGCCTTTCATTTAGGCTATCTCCTAAGATTTTAGATTGTAAAGTGTTAACGTGAGGAGGCGCGCGTACACCTGTATTTTGCTCGCGGTGGTTCAAATCCCTCGACCAATATAAATTTTGAGAACCGCCTAATAATTGAAGAAATTTGTTGCCAAACGATGACAAATTTAAAAAATTTATTTTTCTGTGGGCTCGAGTCCTGTGGCACCAACAGACATTTTAAAAAAAACATGGTGTGATGTTCTTGAGAGGGATATAAATTTTAGGAAAACTTAGGCAATCGTTAGCCTTTGCGCCACTTGACCATTAGCCGCTTGACTGTTAGTTGTAGGTACGTCTTTAAGTTATCACCACCATTTTTCCCCATCATTTAGTTCCCTATGGCTTAATCCGCGAGTTTTTTTCCAAAGAAATTATTCTGTAACAAAGAGCTAGTACCCTAGATTTCACAGTAAAACCCGCTCGAATTAAACCCTTTTCTATTACAGAAAAATGACACTTTTGTGGCAGGCGCTTTAATTTCTTCGCTCGCGCACACTGGGTTAAGTTCGCGTCTGCTATTCACATAAATTAGTGAAAACACAGATCAGTGAAAAATACAGATCAGTGGAAAATACAGATCGGTGAAAAACAGGGTTAGGGTAGGGTAGTTGGCTGGTTGTATTTTTGTATCGATAAATTTGTCGATGAACATTTTGTTTGCTTATGAAGGATAGATGAATGCGCTTTGTTATGTATGTAGTTTTTTTGCTAAGTATACCGAGTTTTGCACATGCCTGGTGGAGCAACGAATGGACAAATAGGATGCCTATTGTGGTTAACTCCTCAGCCGATGGTGCTCAAGCCACCGGCATAGCCGATAACGTAGTTCTGGTTAAGATGCATGCCGGAAATTTCCCGGATTTCTTTTTAATACAAGAAAATTTAGCCGACTTAAGATTTATTGCGGCTGACGATAAAACACCTTTGAAATTTCATGTTGATAGTTTTGATTTAATCAATCAACTATTATTTGTGTGGGTTAATGTACCTATTAGTATTGTTGGAACTCCTGAAAAAATTTGGATGTACTACGGAAATGATAAAGCTGTTGCCGCAACGGCAGCGGAAGGAGAGGCAGTTTTTGATTCTGCGCATGCCGCCGTTTTTCATTTTAATGTAGCCGAGCCTTTTTTAGCCGACGCGACCGCTTACAAATCTCAGGCGAGTATTCGTGGTGCGGAAGTTACTAGTGCATCACTTATTGGCGCTGGCTTAAAATTTAATGGTGAGAGTGAGTTCACCGTTCAAGATTCGCCAGCCATTCAGTTTGATTCCACGAAGGGAATTACGTTTAGTGCCTGGATAAAGCCCAGCGTATTTGAAGGCAAGCCGGTTTCAATTCTTTCGCGAGTGGATGTTAATGGAAATAGTTTTGATGTCTTCGCGGACGCGGCTGGAATATCGGTTCAGATTATCAGTGCGCGCAAGGTTTACGTAGTAAAAGCAACGAACCCGTTGGCTGTTGGAGCCTGGGCGCATCTTGCTGTGGTTGTAGATAAGTCAACATTACACTTACTCGTTAACGGTGTAGAAGTTAAATCCGGGCCTATGGATTTACTTACCGTTTCCGGGCCAATTAACCTTGGTTTCAAGTCAAATGTAGCGGTGGGCTTTAAAGGTGAAATGGATGAAATTCGTTTTGTTAATGCCGCCATTTCTACGCGATCGTTGGGAATTGCAGTAAAAAATCAAGGTATTGTTGACGAAATTGTAATGGTTCAAGAACCAGAACAGCTGGGTGCTGAATCATCAGAAGGTGATGGCCCTATGGTCTTGGTGGGTGTTATTTTTAAAAATACCGATGAACTTGGTTGGGCCGTTTTGATTGTCTTGGGAATCATGTTTGTTATTAGCCTAATAGTCATAGTAGGTAAAGCCCTTTACCTTAGACGCGTGCGGAGAGATAACACCGCATTTTTGAAAGAATATGCAAAACTTATTGAAGTTGACCCAGCAACTTTAGATAAAGATGATGACAAGGAAGCAGAAGAATTTTCAGACGCTCCTATCTTACAAGCTGTGTTTGGTAACCACGATCATTATCAAAGCTCTACTATTTATCACTTATACCATCGCGGTATTCACGAAATTAAAAATCGTAGTAAAACCATTCAAGCAGAAGGTCTTACCTCGCGTGCAGCCAATGCCTTGCGCGCAACGCTAGACGCGCAATTGGTAAGGGAGGTGCAACGGCTTAATTCGCTAATGGTTATGCTCTCTATCGCTATCAGTGGTGGACCTTTCATTGGGTTATTTGGAACCGTAATGGGTGTAATGATGACCTTTGCTGCTATTGCGAAAACCGGCGATGTAAATATTGCCGCTATTGCACCTGGTGTGGCTGCAGCGCTCTTGGCAACCTTGGGTGGATTATTTGTGGCGATTCCTGCGTTGTTTGCATACAACTATTTAAGTTCAAAAATTAAAGAATCTATTGCAGATATGCGCGTATTTAGCGATGAGTTTACGACTCGTCTTTCTGAATACTATGGTCGTTCATAAATATTGCCAGAAGAGAATTTAGCATGAATGTATTAGATGAAGGCGAACCAATTACCGATATTAACGTAACACCAATGCTGGATTTGGCATTTGTGTTGTTAATTGTTTTTATTATTATGACGACTGCAACAGTACAAGGTGTTCAGGTAAATCTTCCCAAAGCAAGTGCGTCGATGAGTTTGGCAAAGCCCCAAACAAAAGCCGTTACTATTACCGCCGATGGAACTATTTATTTGGATACTTATCCGGTGAGTTTGCAAGAACTGGAAGCGCTCTTAACAAAATACAAAGCGGTTAATCCTGCGCTACCTGTTGTTATCAAAGCAGATGCTCAAATTCAATACCAATTGGTGGTAGATGTGCTGGATTTAATGGGGCGTTTACAGATTACGCAACTAGGGTTAGTGACTAAAAAATTAGTGAAGTAATGTTGCGGTTTAGTTGGAATAGAGTAGCTCGTTGTTTATGCAGAAATCTAATGTTGCTAAAAAAAGTCTCTACATCATTGCAATCATGGCGATTTTAATTGGAGCCTATTTAATTTATATTTTTCACGCATGGTTAGTTAAGATCGATGCACCCAGTAAAAAGGTAGTTACCCAAAGAATTACATTGATTACGCCACCACCGCCACCGCCGCCAGAGCCTGAGAAAATAGAGCCGGAGGAGGAGCAGATTGTAGAAGATACGCCAGAAACACCTCCGGAAAGTACACAAGAAGAAGCTCCTGCAGGACAGGATTTGGGGTTGGATGCAGACGGCAGTGCAGGCACTGATGGCTTTGGACTGGTTGGTCGTAAAGGTGGGACCGGTATCGGTATTGGTAAAGCGGGCCATTATGAGGTTATGGTTAAAGAGCGAGTTATCGATCTTATTTATGCCGATGAAGAGCTTAAATATTTAGCTTACTCAGGTGTTATTACCCTTTGGGTCAATGCCGCAGGCCGCGTGGAAAAATATTCGGTCGCACTAGAAGAAGATGTGCCTAAGATTAAAAAATTGCTGGAATCGATATTGACCAAGCTTAGTTTTAAGAACGGTCCGCCGATAGAAACGGCCGACAAAGGCATTAAGCTGAGAGTGAATTCGAGAATTTAAATCTATCAATGGCTTACTACATGGCTTACTAAATAGCTTACTAAATAGCTTACTAAATGACTTACTCATAGTTGAAACTTTATGAAAAAAAATAGTGCGATAGCGATTTTTATAAAATGTGCATTGGTAATCTTATGCCTTCCAAGCGTGGCATATGCGGAAACCGATAATACAAAAAATGCACTCGCAAAAGCTCAGTATATGTTGCGTCAAATATCTACGGAAAAAGCAAATCTGGAAAAAGTAATTGCTAAACAGAAAACGGAGATAGATGCTTTGAGTAAAGAAATGCAGATACTTAAACTGCAATCCAAGACTAGGTTAGATGCTAATAATAGCAGCCAACAAGAAATGGTCAGCGCGTTAAAAGGTGATCGTCAAAAAGTGCAGGCCAAGCTTGAATCTGAATCAGAGAAGAATTTGGTGTTAAGTACCGCTAATGATGAGCTCACTCAAAAACTTGCTAAGCAGGCTAACCGTTTTGATATTTGTTATGACAATAATAAAAAACTATACGATATTAATCACGAAATTCTTGGCAAATACGAAGAAAAAGGTTTTTGGGCTGCCTTGAGCCAAAAGGAACCTTTCACAGCAATAGAACGTGTAAAAATAGAAAACTTAGTACAGGATTATCAATACCAACTTGATAACCTAACAGTAAAAATTGTATCTGACGAAAAAGCTTATTAGTCAACGAGCTACTGGAAGGGCATAAATGCTGGCAGGGTGTAAATAAAGTACACCGTATTCTTTACAAGTGACCAGTAAGTAAGAGCTTTACTGTGAATGCCGTCAGGGATTTAACCTTTACATAATTTTTTTTGATGATCCGTTAGCTTATGCGAGCTAACAACCTAAAACAGAGGCTCGGTATGTTACGTTACTGCATAATCATTTTTCTTGTGTTACTAACCGGCGCCTGTGGCGGGGGAAAGAAAAGTTCCAAAAGCACGGGCAACAACCCTATTCCACCGGTAGAAACGGGTAAAAAATTTAAAATTGGTGGCGTGGTTTCTGGCTTGACCGGTAATCTCGCCATAGCCAATGGTGACGATACTGTAACTATTGCAGCTGACGGAGCGTTTCTGTTTTCAAAATTAGTCAGTGAAGGCGCGCTCTATAGTATAAAAATAGTGGCACTTCCGCCCAACCAGCTCTGCGAATTACGCAATTCTAAAAACTACGCCTATCGCGATCATTTTGATGTGGCCATTGAGTGTGCAACCCTCGCCGAAAGAAATATTCGTGTGGATGTACCCTCCACGATTAAATTGGCTGATCTGCGTTTAATGAGTAACTATCAAGCTAAAGGCGGGCAGGGCGAAGAGCAGGTCAGCGCTCTAACTAAAATGTCCGTCTTTGATAATAGTGTGGTGTCATTGCGTAACGCCGAAAATAAAATACTTTTTTTAACTTATCTGAGTAGTATTGCCGCCGAAGAATTTGAGATAAGTAGTAAGAGTACCGCGATAGCGTTGATGTTGCTTGAGCCTGCCGTGATATCGGCAATACAAGATCGCGGCTTAGTTGTTGGCAACATTGTAGATAAGCTCGTCACCGCTGTGAATGCTAAAGGCGATATAGATCTTCTGGCCACCGAAATTCAAAATTTAATTGTTAAGAATGGTTCTTTAAGTTCACCAACGGCAGCGATGAACACCGCGTTGGCGCGTGTTCTTGATTCGGCGATTCGTGCGATTGTTTCTATCAGTGTTCTGCCTTCTGGTGCGAATAATATTCAACGTAAGTTGTCGGTGGTAAGTTCATCGGATGCCCTTGGTGTAAGTTTTGATTATGCAAAGGCCACTGATGGTACCGGTGCTTTGAATCTTTCTATGGCAAATACGGGCGCTAGATATGTCGCGTTGTATTCTGATAAATTCCCATCATTTACGCTCAATCCGTATGCTAGTAAAAGTATCGAAATAAAATCTGGCCTAGGGTTTCAAGAGAACTTTAATGTTCTTATTACCAGCGCCGGTGCTCTGGGTACTGTTGCGGCCGCCAATGTAAGTAAGGTGTTGGAGGCGACGGTGGCGAGCGGTATAAACCAATACTTTTTGCCATCGATTAATAGTTTGCTTGGTTTAAAGAATCCAGCCAGCTTTTCGGTTGCTGATTGTCTTTCCGAGGATACCATCAAATCACTGGATATGTTGACCGCTACGCAACCGAGTGTTGTTGAAGATCTCAATGCAGATAAATACTATCGTATCTTCACTGGAGTCTCGTTTAACGGAAGAGCTAAATTTTTAAACGGCAAAAACGCAATCGGTCAGTCACCCACAGAAGAACTTTTTGCGTGTGAAAAGTTTGGGCTAGGTGTTTTGATCGCAAGCAGAAAGTCTATTGCTATTGAAAATACCAATGGTATTTTGGCGCTGCTGAATGATGTGTTTAAGCCGGCTAACCCA
>JAYWHF010000636.1:0-17998 GCA_043777855.1 Gammaproteobacteria bacterium
GCTTCGCCCAGCTTGTGCGTCTCCAGCAGACGGCGAAAGTGCAGCAAGGTGGTAGCGTCGGGCACGCCTTCGCGGCCCAGGTCTACACCGCAGAATTCATGGAATGCTTCGATGTCATACAGCGCGTCCTCGCAGGCCTCGTCTGCTAGGCATGAACCAGTTGGCTATGCAGTACATGTGCAGCATGGATGACATTGAGCGCGGGGGACGACCATTGCCTGCTTTGGGGTAGTGCGGCTCGATCAGTGCCAGGAGAGCTTCCCAAGGCATGAGTTTGTCCATCCGGGCGACAAATGCGGCCTTGCGGGTGGTCTTGGCGTGGGCATCAAATCCGCCTGTGGCTAATGTGGTTTGTCGCATCGCTGTCATAGTGATTTGCCCTCGTTTGGTCTGATCTAAAGCTACAACGCTTTAGACCACTGGGCGGTGTACCTTGTTCAGTGTTTCCCTAGGTTTTGCGGGCGCGTTCCGGCGCTCTGAGCTCGTCGCTCTGACTGTTGATGACTTGACCTTCAACGATGCAGGCGTGAGCATCTTTCTAAAACGCTCAAAAACTGACCAAGAGTCAGTAGGTGCATACAAATTTATTCCCTACGCTATTGGATCTCGTTGCCCCGTTAAAGCACTGCAAGATTGGCTCAAAGTTTCAGCAGCACAGGGGGCAATCTTTAGATCGGTATCTCGTTACGACAGGATCAGTTCTAAGCCGCTTACAGGCCAGTCAGTCGCCTTAATCGTCAAGCAGTCCATCGGGCGATTACACGGCGACGCTGCCAGTGCCAACGTGTCTGGTCATAGTTTGCGTGCGGGGTACTGCACCGAGGCGGCGCAAGCTGGTTTACAAGCTTGGCAAATAAAAATGCAAACGGGTCACAAGTCTGATGAGACCTTAGCAAAATACATTCGCCCAACAAAGTTGCAAAAAATACCAAGCCTGCTATAGGCTCGCTCGTTTTTTTAATGATGGCAGTAAAAGCAGATCCTTGCCAGAAATTTAGGTTGGGGCCAGAAGCGCCCTAAGGCAGGCAGGCGCAAAATTTTCATAACGAATCAATAGTGAGTCGTTAACAAAGGAGATTTTTAAATGTTTACTGCCCCTAATCACCGCGCATCACCACGCAACCACGCTGCCCCAAACGCACCGGATGCGCAAGCTGTCCGTAAAGCACTTGCCGTGCTGTCACGGGCTATGCAACCAGTGCCCGCGCCAGTTGCACCACAGCCAGCAAGTCAAATCATTGCTGACAACAATGCCAGAGACTTGGCAGCATGGGCGAGAGTTGAAAGATGCACCGTCTACCTTGTTGATCCCAATGTTTGCCCCGTCAGTTTGCCTCTTCAATCGCAGCACGGCTACACCCCCCTGTTAAGTGGAAAACCCTCAAAGCGCTTCGTCGCCATGGGCTTCAATTCTGGGATAGGCAAACCCGTTGAAGCACGTGTTGTTCCTCACTACCAAACAGGTGAGCCGACAGTAGTTTATGCACACGGTTCTGCTGCACAAAATTTCAAGATTGTGGGGTAAGTCATGAACTACGTAAACACATACCGCAGCGTTCCGGCACGCTCTTTGCAGCGGCCTTATCAGGGGCTCCGTGCCGTACCTGCCGACCTGGTCGGAATCATCGGTTTCTCGACTGAAGCGTCTGGCGTTCTACCCTTGGTTGAAGTCATAGCGCCTCAGGCATTGATTGCGCCAAGTAAGCTAGTCGCAAGTGGCAACACCAATCTCACTGCTGGTCTAGCACTAGCCCACGATTGGTTGCGCAGATTGCCACGCCACATTCTCCGCAAATGTACGGTAATCGCTGACGGCGAGCCCAATATTGGCAGCGATCAGTTAGCTAAAACAGCAGCCTTGATGCGGGACGACTACATCAGTATCGATTCCGTCTATTGCGGCACTGGGGAAGCAGGCGCATCGGTGCTGCGCCTGCTTAGCTCTTGGACAGTCGGCGGCCATTCCTACACAGCTCAAACGCTGGAGTCGCTGACAAAATTAGTCACCTCTAGCGCTGCTCGGCCGCACAATCGCCAAGCTGCAACGGTGATTCTTGTCGATACCAGCACCAGTATGGGGAATAGTCTGTCGGGTAGTGGGGGGCTATCCCGCATGGCCGCCGCTATCAGTGCCTGCCAGTCTGTGGTACTCATGAAGCGCACCGCCTTCGGCCAAGTTGGGCGAGTTGGACAAGTCGGAGGGTATTGAACATGTTGATCCATCCATACCCACCGCAAGCCACGCTACGTCCCACGAGGCCTACACAGCTAAACCACGGGCATTCGCAAGGCATCCTCGCCATCATGCCGTGGCTAACCGCGTTACTCGGCCCGTCTGCTTCGCCAGCGCCCTCAATGCAATCAAAGCCCAGACCAAGCCACGAGGTTCGTCAAAGTTGCTCCCGGTTGCCTGGCACGCCAGATATTACTGACTTCAGCCCGCAAATCAGGGGGAAGGTGCTGCTTCTTGCCGATGCAGAAAACATCTCGTACACCCTGCGCAATGAAGGCTTTGACTGCAACTTTGGTGTGCTGCGCCAGCGCGTGAGCCAACGCGTTGGCGCATTGCATGCCCATGCCTTCGCCACGGTCAAGGGAGAAAGCGCCTGTCAATACGCCCAAGACTACTTCGCCCGTGAGCAGTGGACACCCCACATCAACACGGCCACCACAGTGCAAACGCAAGACGGTACACGCCTGCGGGCGAACAGCGACAACGAGATTTTGATGTGTGCAGGCGAGCTGATAAGCCGCATTCAGCCTGACACGTTGGTCATCGCCACGGGTGACGGTGATCTTGGTTGCGATATCGCCCAGTATTTCCAACGCCGTAATCAACGTGCCCAGGTATTGGTTTGCTCAGTAAAAAGCTCTACCTCTCACCGCCTGCTGGCGACGAACAACCCAAAGGTTAAAGCCAACGTCTGGCTGGGCTGGGACTGTATCGCCAAAGCCCAGTAAATCAGCCCAAGCCGAACCCAACCTACACATCAAAGGATTCAATATGTTTACCGAGCCAAAACCCAACATCACCCGTGCCAATGTATCGGCGGGTGGGACGCGTCCACCCGTGCCGGGCAGGGCAAGCGTCAGCAATCACACGCGGCACAGCCCCGGTGGCCAAACGGCAGCATCTGCCTTACCTACCTCGTCTGCCATGTATCTCGATGCGCAGCGTGAGCTTGACCGGGTCCTGCGATCGTTGGGCGCTAAACCTGAAGGCGCTGAACCGTCAAAAGAGCAGATTGATAAACCGCTGTCTCGCATATCAGAGCCAGTTACACCACCCGCAAGGCCTGCATTCCGTCAGCCAGTACCGGAGCAAGCTGACGCAAGGTCAGAGGCGCGTCAGCCCATGTACAAACGTTCCCCAGCATCAGTGCTTGTTGCGTCTAAAGTAGAACCAGCTGGTCACGCAGAGGCGAGCGCCCCAGCAAAGTCAAACAACGCACCACGTACAGAGTTCAAGGTCGCGTTGGTGTTGGTGGGTATCGTTGCGGCGGTAGCGCTAGCACTGTCTGTCATCAGCCATCAGGTGACCGATTCGTCCCTAAAGAAGACCAACACCCAGCTCAATGCCAACACGACCAAGATTGCAGAGCTTTCGACAAAGCATGATCAACTCGCTAAATCGCTGTCTCAACAAATAGCCAGCTTGCACGCTACTGTTGCAGAAATAAAATATCCATCCAGCGAATTTGCCGAAGGGCAAGAATTGTTCAAACTGCGCCGCTATGCCGATGCAGAGTCGGCTTACCGGGCGTATCTCGCCCGGTATCCAAATGGGCGAATGGTTGCCACCGCATGGAACAACGCCGCTGTTGCTAGCGCCCTGCAAGGCAAGTGTGAGACCGCGAAAAAGTACGCCGCCCGAATCGAAGATAACAGCGGTGAAATTGATGCAAAACATCGCGCCCCGAAAACAAGGGACATCTACGCGATGTGTAAAGCCTTAGGTGGCTCAATCCCTCAGAAACCAAACTGAATGTACTGGACAAATTTCCTAAGGTTAGTGGACACTACCACTGGTAAAAACGCACGCCGCATCTGACACCAAAAAAGACAAATTTAAATCCGCAAAACGTGGCATTTGACTTTTGAAAAAACCATCAGGCGTGCGACAGATTCTCAGGCTCTAAGAACGACAACATAGACTCTCTCAGTGAGGTCATATCACGTAGGGAACTGTCGAGCCACAACTCAGACGCTACCCAATGAACGTTTATCTTTTGAGGCGTGACTGACTGCATCGCGAACGCAAGAGTGTCAGCTGCTAACAGCCGTCGCCTCATAAGCATCTGAATCAATACGAATGCACAAGGCGTCACTGACCAAATATTCTGAGGTGTTACGTCATGCCAATTCAAGAGATAGATGTGGGAAAGATCTGGAGATTCGACGGTATAAAGGCAGTCAAACAACGCGGGAATAACGCCATCAGGATCTAAATCATCTTGTAGATTCGGATTTTGGCCTAAGCACATCAGAAGTCGCTTGCTTCGCCATGAATTCGCAAAAATAGCCCCCCCATCATTCGCGCGCATGGCGCTTAATGCCTGCATGCAACTTTCTTTCACCTCATTGCTCATAAGTTTGCTAACAAAGTACTCTAAACCTTCGGTGTATGCCCTTCGTACTACTGTAATAACATCGTCACTCGTTTTATTATTACCTGGTATCTGCAGCAAACAAGAACTTAAAAGTTCTGCGTTTTGCGCTTGAAGACTTTCATTTAGAAGCGAAAAAGAGTCAGGTATTTTTGAGTATAGAAAATTTACCGTGGCTCTAGGCAACACGCCATCCGTTCCCACTACATTGATGTACGGAGAGGCAAGAAAAGGTACGCCGTGCTTCATGCGTATTGCCAACTGAGGTAGTTCAAGTTTTAATCTCGGACTCAAATATCCTTCACCTTTTGAGAAAAACCGATAGGTCATGTTTACCAGCTGTTGAAGTCTATCGCTGTGTTTTGGCAGCCAAGAGCTACTAGATCTCCTTTCAAAGACTAAAAATATCTTCTTGATTTGTTCGTCGCTCGCACCGCTGATCCAAGAACATATTACAGCAAGTAACCGATAAGCAACCACCTGCTTATTAGTGCGATCTGGGACAATCGTCATCGCATACGTCACTGCAAAAGAGTCGAAAAATGAGTCGATTTTTTCAAGAAACTTTTCAGTATCAGATAAGAAAATCTTAGATAACTGAATGTGAGCTAAGCGTCGTGCGGCGGAAACGCGCTCGCTCTTTACATTATCTGCATCTTGACTCAGATGGAAAACATCATCACCAAAAAGCTCACAAGCTACTCTTGTGAATTCAGGTGCAGCAATGATTCCGGGAATGAGGGCTTCTGGCGGGAGGTTAGTTTCTCCAACCATTACTTTCAGCCACACCGCAATCGGTTCTAAAGAATGAAGCGATGTACCGGTATCAATCAGGGCATTTGCAGTATGTTTGATCGTGTACAAAGCATTGTGCGATTCCACTAATCGTAAGAAATCTTGTTCTTCGCCATAGGTAGTACATTTTTGAAAGGCTGCGCCGAATAATCTCTCCAAGATAGGTTGCATGTTTTCTGGTGCTGTTTGATAACCCAGAGTAAGTTTAAAGACATGCAATATTTTTTCAAAACTTGCGTTTGACCCTGCTGTGCGGACACACTCAAGAGTCGTTCTGAAAATTGAAAAACTGAGTTCGGTTAGTTTGAAGTCAGGCTGGTCTATGTTATTTTTAAAACGTTTCCAGTCCTTGCTATGCGCAATAGAAGAAAGTAACGCTGGCGAAGACTGCAAGCCATAGTATTTAGCAAGAAATTTTACAAAGTCACTACCATCTAAAAACTCTTTTTCATCTATCATTACAAGAGCGCTAGCCATGGGCGTTTGCTGGACATCGCTATCGCTACCCTTCCTGACCTTTTCGTAGCCTTTTCGCCCGGCTCTGCCCAGTAAGTTGTGATACTGATTAGGACTCATGTCAGTGTCTACAGGCTGTGTTTTCGGGTTGACCGGATTTTCTCTTTTAAATTGCCGGTCAATTAAAACAACACAACTAGCGCTGAGGTTTACACCGTAAGTAAGAGTTTCTGTGGTGAAAAGAACTTTTGGCCGCGAATTCGCTTGTATCTTTTCACGAAATATAAGACTTGTTGAGATTCGCAGCTTCGCGGGCAGTTGTCCATGATGCACGAAGACACCGGACATTCGCCATTTTTTTATATCTCTTATGACCGAGGGAGCTAATCCAGATTGGTTAATTTCTTCAACTAAATCTGGATCCTGATGTCTCCTGGCATCGAGGTTATGAATGAGTCTTGAAGTAAGAAGTCCAGCAAGTTCGTGGCATCGCGGTATCGAGTTACATGCCACTATTATTGTGTGATGGAATTCTTCATGTATGAGGTCGAGAACTGCATCAACATAAATATTGTTGGTATTCTTTTTTTTATCAGCGTCACCGTACTGAATAGTTGGCGTGCGCACTGACGCTCTTAGTTCATTAATCGCTGGCCTTAGTAGCTTCCGGTGATTGTTATGTGAAAAGTCGCAAATTTCTCGGCTTACAAAGTGTGGCTTCCTGTGCGCGCTTACTATCCCAACGCGATGCTTTATCACCGGATCTCTAACCTCGGAGCTGATCACAATTGGTTCTAAGATACCCCCGCCTACAGCATCAGTTTTAAAGTGGGTTAGTCCTTTAATGTTGTCTGTGACACTCTCAGTCGAAATCAATGCAAGCTGAATTAAAGGCAAGTTTGCATTGCCCCTCCTTAAGTTTTCTTTCAGACATTTTGCAATCAGAACATCCACGACGTCGCCGCGCGTTGGGTCTTGCAGCATATGCAGCTCATCCACTATCAAAAGTGAAATGCCTGATAGAAAATTTTCGCTTTGCTCCGCCGTAAATAAGATGCTTGCCTTCTCGTAAACCATACACGCAAGGCCAAAGTCGCCCCTACTTATCCAGGCATCGTCTTTCCAGTAATCTCCGGTTGAAATAACGATGCGTCGTCCAAGATTCGTCGGACGTAACAATTCGAGCTCTTCAGTGACATGGGTAAAAAACTCTTCAACTAACGCCTTGACGGGTCCGACGTACAAAGCCCCGCCGCTTCTGTTGTGCATTGCGTTCAGCAGAAGGGAGTGCATTAACGTGGTCTTACCGCAGCCAGTTGGCCCGCTTATTAAGACGTGTCGTAATGTTGCGTCCATATCATTACTAAAAAGGCCTTCATTTTTAGGCTCAAGAGCTGCCCTTTGGACGGGCAAGAGTTCGCGCGGTGGGTTTTCAACAAAGTATTGTTCAAATCTCTCAGCTAAACCAGGTTCATTGCCAAGATCACCGATCGCAGCAATACACAAATCTTTCTCAGTTAACGCGCCTGCAGTAAGCAATTTCTTTAAAGGTAAATAGCTCATTGGAATTGCAAGATCATATTTTTCACAAACTTCATGAATTAACCATTCAGGACTTTTATGAGGCGCTAAAAACGGCACTATTCCAGATCTTATTGTTTCTGTAAGGGAGTCAAAATCACTTTTTAAAAGCCATAAGTTAGTGCCTCGGCAGCCGGTGGCTTTGTGGATTAAGTCATCGCTTACTCCTACATCAAGCCCAGTCAGAGAAATTTGCTGTAAATGTTTTAAGAGCACACCGCTAAAGAGCACTGTTTCATTCAGCGTGCTGTCAGCAATCTGCTCGCGCAACTCCTGCAACACGAAGAAAGCAAGGGTGCCAGAGTTACCTGCAATATTCAATACGATCAAGCTGTTGGGTTTTTTCGCAGATAGCAACCGAGTTGCTTCTAATGAAGAATGTTTAATCTCGATCGCGAGAGTGAACCCGTGCCCGACTAATTGGTTAGGTGCTCCCTGATAGTTACCAAGAAACGCTTGACAAGTTAACGTTTCATTACGGTCATCCTCCTTAGCAAGGATGACAGGATTGTCACTTCGACTTATCTCACAAATAACGAATGAGCAAAATTTGTTTTTATCAATTACAGGAAAACCGATTTTCATTTCAAATTCCTTTTACTTCAAAGTCTGTAATCACAAACGTGATCGACTGCGCGAGATGCTGCTTATTAATTCCTGGGCTGTATTCTTCGACAAGGTCTGAATATTTCCAGCAGCCCAATAGCTCTTCGCCACTTGAGGCAACAGTGATTGCTGACAACCACAAGTCGTGCGTACCGCCCAGCGAGCGGGTGTGAGAAATTTTTATGAAATCTTCATTCCAGATAATTTCAATACGCTCACCATTGTCAAGATAGTGAATCCCGCCCTCATCGCCGCTATCAGCATATGCTTGACTTGGAAAAGTCCAACTTGATACTTCAGCGTTTCCGTTGCCGAAGAGTCGTTTTATCTTCGCTAGAAGGCTTTCTTTAACCTCCAATGTTGCTAAAAATGCAGCCCGAATCGAGCCATCATCCCAGAGCCAATTTCCGCTCGCATCAAGCGTGTCGGGCAAAGCACCAACGGCTTTCAGTACGCCCTTGGTTGTTCTGATCGCGCCGCAAAAAGGCATCTGGCGCATTGGCCAGAAGGCTTCAACGTCGCTGCCTAAGTTGGGGATCTGTTTCGCAGTGAGCGGGTTTTCAACGTTCCACGGCCATGCGGTTGAAGCTGGGGTGTTGAAGTGCTCTGAAAGGCTCAGTATTCGGCCTTCTCCCCCTAGATGCTCCCAAGGATTCCACTTGCTAAAGTCTGGGGTTTCTACGCGAATTTCCGGGGCTTTTTCGTCTTTGGTTTGCTCAATCCACTCTTCAAGGAATTGACCGTAAACACGCCATTGGGCAGCCGTAACATCAGCAAATCCCATTTTTTCAATCATTGCCCCCCCCCCTTGGCGCACGTTATCCAATTGAATAGTCACGTCTTCGTCAGGTTCTCGCAGTTCAGCCAAGATTGCTTGATTTGAAATCCTGTCATCGTTTGAGGGCGCTAGTACGCTGTATTCAACGCCACCCAGTAAGCCAAGCTCGTCGATGCAGTGGTCATCGTCAACCGCGTCAATGAAGACGCAGTGGTATCCGGCTGCCATATTATTGGCACACCATCTAGCGGCACTGTTGGGGTCATTCCTCCTAGCGCAAACTATAGACAGTCTTTGCGGTGCAAACGCTGAATGCTGGGTTAATTCGGCTGGTGCTACGCCAACCCAGTTGAACCATTTTTCTGGAATTTGACTTACTGGCTTTTGCGCTTCAAGTAGTATTTGAAGTGCCCGAGCGGTGATGCCATAGCTTGGTAGTTTGCTCACAACGACGCCCTTGTTTGGCCATAAAACGGATTGTTGCGCACGATAACGTGTGAAGAATCGTAAATCGGCTGGTATAGAGATTGCAGATTCAGTTCAGGGAGCATTCGCACTATCCGCCGGGTCAGCGCAAGTACCACCGTATTTATTTCCTCCATTACAAGCGGGTAGTCCATTAGTTCATAGATTTTGTGGCCTAGGACACCGCTTCGGGGCAGGCTTGGCTTCGGAACCAAGAAAATAAATCTTGCAAGTCGTCGAGATTGATCTGCAGACGGATGGCTGCATTGACTGGCTTCGGTCAGGGCTATGGCGTTTTCCAGAGCATCTGCGAACACTTTTCCATATAGCCAAAGGTAGGGCCCACCCCATTCCTCTCCGTGGCGTCTCTTGGCTAAGTGATCATCCGACTTTATTTCAAGCCAGTTTTCAGACTGCGCTTTTGGAGATTTAGTCCAATTAAATCCAGGTTGTGCTATTGAACGGGCTTCATTTGCGAAATAGATTTTCTGAACCAGCCTAACGATTGCTGGGTTGCGCGCGCAGCCTTGCTCACGAGTGAGTCTGGAAATGAGCGGATCGAATACATTGCTCAAAAGCTTGCAAGCATCGTAATGACTGCCGTTAACGATACTGTTTGGCGTTATGCTTGGCGGCTCGTAGGCCTTTGAAGGAAGCCTCTTACAAGCAAACGCCAACTTAGAAGCTAAGGCGATTTGAGCAGTGTTTGCAGTCTTTTTGCAATTCAATAGGGCAACATAGACTGCACTCAGGAAATCTATGTGCCCTTCGCAGAAGATAGCTCGACACCGAGCATTGACATTGCCTGCGTGACTTCCGTTTGTGTGGATACGATCTGCGTTTGAATAGTCAGTTAGAACTTTCAACTTGAAGCAGTCAGTTTCCGCATTGAAGAGCGCTTTCATGACGTGGACGCTTACCGGATCAAGAGTGTGGCTATCAACGTCGTCAATAAAATTCGCCAGAATATTGACAGCGGCGTTCTCCTTTTTGAAAAACGCACTAACTATCCTCAGTGTTAGATGTCCAGGACATTTACTAAGCCACAATGCGGCTAATGCGATGCGCGCTGCGAAAAAAGACGGCTCGACCTTTCTGCCAGCTTGGGTGTAATCAAAACATTCGCTATTGGAGGCAACTAGGTCAGTTTCGATGTCCAGCGCTGCGTACAATAAGTTTTCTGCTTCTAATTCAATTGCATGAAAATCGTCATTGTTTGAATTTACAGACTGGATCAGTGTTTGGAAGTCTGTTGTTGAATTTATATAGGGGCGCAGAAACGCACATGCAATGATAGTTTCGATGTCTGTCGGGAGGTCGTTACTGCATATCTGATTGACATACCCACATAGGCGGGTTTGTAATCTTCCAATAAAACATATAAAGTCAGCCGGAAGCAGGCCCGAACTTTCCTTACCTCCTGCAAGCTTAGACAACTTATCAATCCAAACAGTAGAGAATCCGTTTTTGACGGGCGGTAACATTTCAATGTAGCGTTGAATGTTCCGAATTTGATCCGCTAGCAAGCCCATTGGTATATTTTTAGGTCTAAGTAACGCTTGATTTGTTTTTTTAATCAATTTCGCGTCTGGAGAGTTATCTTCTCCAACGATGCGCGCAAGCTCACCAAGAATTTCGGTGACATCACTTTTTGTTTTAAGAAGTAGTCTTGCCTCAGAAATCTGGTGTCCAGATACATATTTTTCGTAACAGTGGCGCATTCCAATGTGCGCGGATTTGCCTAACTGAGACATAAGTTGAAAAGTGATAATGTTTCCTTCTGTGCTTCGAGCTTTTAACTCGCCCAGGAGTGGTTTACGATGTTCATCGTCTTCATCAGTGCAGAAGTGGAGGTCGCGGTCCAGCTCTGTTGTTCGTTGGTTTCCAGCCATTTTTATTTCCGTATGAAAAGTGGTGCGGAATAGCCGCCATCTCTGTAAAGAGATGTTAAGGGATAAACGGCTTAATGCCACGTTTGGGCAGGCTGCCATGCTCTGCGGCACCGCACCATATCGGCACCTAAGACGAGGTTGCCGTTGATCAACCAGTTCCCCCCAGAGAGCAACTGGTTCGACGTTGAACCCTGCACAGATAGGGTGTAAACCTTGGGTGGCTTGGTCATCTCGGCCAGAAAGTTTGCCGCCGAACAGCCCAACGCGCCGTCGCCTGTACCCAAAACAACCGTATCAAAACGGCGCTGACCGTACAAAAAGCCAAGGCGAAGCAACATCTCGTTGTCACTATTAAGGTGCTTATAGGGCTGCCCGACGGTCAAGATGCTGTTGACTGCACGCAAGTGCGGTGCAATGCCAACGGAGGCAAAGTAACGGCGTTTAGCCTCCATAGTCTGGTCGGGGCTGGTCATAAAGACGTGGGCTTCCAGTGATTCGCTTACAGGTTCTAGCCGTTTGTTAATGGCTGAGTAGTCTGGCTTGTAGCCGATTTGCGATAGTGAATAGTTGAGGTTTTCAGCGTCGATGATGAAAAGCGTTTGCCCTAGGTTGCGCAAGCTGTCGAAGCCGGTGCTATGGGCTGGCAACGTGATGGCTTGATAGCCTTGCGCATATGGGTTGTGGGTTGATGTCTGAGCTTGGAATGAAGAGTGAGAGTGTTGCACGGTGGAGCCTTTGGTGAGTGAGGTACAGCGGATTGCTGTGACGGAATTGTCTGGAGATCACTGATTAAGTCTTTCTGGCTTTGCCCTAAAAAAGTCATCCCATATTTATTTCGGTTGCAGCCAGAAAGGTTCGCCACTGTTCTCGGGTTCTACTGAAAAAAGTAGCAATTTCGCTACGACCTTCTCAACCGGAGTTATCCATGAATGAGCAACATGACAGCACGAGCGCGAGCGGCGCTAAATCCGCTTTGCAGGGTGGGCTTGCCCGCTTATCAGAAATTCAGTTTTTGGCCTTGCTGCGCGGGCAGTGGACAGGCTTCATGCGCTGGCTTACCGGGGTAGATGCAAAAGTGTTGGCGGAGTGCAGCAAGTCGCAGCAGACGCTGTACAGCGCCATTGGTATCGTGATGTTGCTCGCGGCGCTGCTTACGGCAGCGGGCTTGAGCGCTAAGTTAGCAGGCTTGTGGGAGTTGGGCATGGTTGGGCGTTTAGGCCTGTTTGTGATGATGACGACATTGGTGCTTGCGCTTGAGGCGGCGGTGCTGTCTAGCATCAGCCCAGATGCCAAGCCGTGGACGACTTTGGCCGTGCGCGTGCCGATTGGCTTGCTTTTGGTCAGTATGCAGGTAGTGCCCACACTGACAACTATGTTGCAAAGTCAGATCGAGCTTTCGCTGGCTAAGCAAGGCTTGCAAGAGCAGGTGGAGTTGCAGGTAACGTCGCAGAAGTTGCGCAATGTGGAGGGTTTGCGGTCTGACGGGAAGTCTCTTGACGACAAGCTGCTCCGCGCCATCGCAGAGCAGCAAACGCCACCCACTGACAACGCCGTTGCGCAGGCGCAAGGCAATCTCGCTCAGGCCAGCGAAGCATTTAAAAAAGCGACCCTGAAAGCACAGACATTACGCAAGCGGGTCAACGACCTTGCTGCTAGTCTGGCCAAAGCGAAAGATGACCAGGTTGCTGCCCGCGTGCAGGTAGCGCTTGACAATGCCAAGGCAGCCCTGAGCAAAGCTAACGGCGAGGCCAACACCGCAGATGTAGCCATTCAAAGCGCAGAGAATGAAGTTAAGTCCGCCAAGACAGTGCAGGCTACGGCGTTAAGCGCAGCGGTATCTGACGCGAAGCAAAAGGTGACGGGGCACAGTGAGACCATGGCTAAGACTCAAGAGAACCTTGATTCCGACGCTGAAAAGGCGAAAAAGCTAGCTGACAAAGCAACGCAGGCCAACTTCATTACGCAGGTGGTGGCCCTGGGCAAACTAGCAAAAAATGATGGGTTCATTTTGGTGACCTGCTTGGTGGCGATATTAGGTTTTGCCCTCCTTGACCTATTACCTACGATGCTCAAGATGTCTGCAAGGAATGGCTTGTACGCACGGCTTGTACAGATACAGGATGCTGAAGTGCGTGCCGTATTTGAAACTGATCACAGCAATAAGGCGCAAGACCGTACACAAATGTCCGCCATCAAGGCTAACCAGACAGCGGGCGTACTCCAGTTCATAGAGATCGACAAGGGAAAACAGGAAGGCCAGCGCCTCTTATTCGTTGCGCAACATGCAAATGATGAATTGCAGGCGACGGCGACGAATAATCTTGCGCAGACAGTTTTGGGCGGGCTTACGCCGCTTACGCAAACACTAATCGATCAAAGAAGAGTGATTGCTGAACACCCAGAAGTTGCTCCGGCCTATCGCCAGCATCTAGACCGCTTGCTACAAGAAATGCAGGAGCGAGCCAATGCTATTGCCGAGCAGCTGCGCCAAGGCCAAACTGCTCCCCAAGGAACATAACCATGATGACCGCGAACTACCACGCGGTCGCGCTAGCATTGCTGGCGCGACCCGCACTTGATCCGGGTCAATTGGCATGGGTTACTGGGCTAGCGCCTGTTGCCGATCTCTTGTGGCATATTGAGCTGCATGGGGTTGACGCGGTTACTGAGCCCGAAATGCCCAACGCGCAGGCGTTTGTATCGGCGTTGGATGTCCTGGTATCCATTTCATCTGGTCAGCCTGCCAGCTTGGTTTGTGAGGTGCTTCGGCATGTCCCGTCGCAATGGCGCAATCTGCCGGGCGCTTTGATTGCCGCTATGGCGGAACGATTGAGCCTAGCGGGGCAAGAAGCAGATTCACGCATTGGCGTGCTGGAGGTGAAGCACTTTGCACGCTGGTGGGTTGAAACAAATCAGCCTAGCAAGCGGTCAACCAAGGACTGGGCGAGTTTGCTGGCTCAGGCGCAACAGTGGGAATGCGCACCGGAGCTTGAGCTACGCCAGCAGCCTTCTGCTTGGGCTAACCCTTTAGTCGTAAAGCTTGACGTGGCGGGCTTCAAAATTGAGTTTATTGCTGAGACATCCCAGTTGGTTAACTCTGTGCATCACAAGGGCGTGTTGTGCAGCTTGGCAACCAAAGACGCAGCTACTGCTGGCGTTGCGGCATGGTTTTACGCCATGCCCATGTTGACAGCGGATGATGCTGAAGTTTGCCTGATAGCACTGACTCGGGACTCAACACGCGCCAAATGGAATGCGCCGGAGGTGTACGCACCCCCGCAGCACCATGACTTTTTGACGCGGGCTGCATGTTCGTTGATTGCTCAGGACGAATCCGCGGTGGGCTTGGCCGCAATACGTCGCGCCACGATGGCGGTGCGGCCTAGTGTCGTTAATGCGATGGAGTTACTGAGAGGCTTATAAACAAATGAGACCGGTGGCCGCATGAGGATTTTAGTCTTCATGCGGCCACTTTACTTGCTGCTGGCAGCAGTTTTAAACACTGTTCCGGCTATTGATAATAATGGCTTTTCGATAGTTGGCTACTCACGTAAACTGCATTGTTACTGCTTGTTTCGCTGATCTATCACCGACAGAATAAAGCGAGGAGCATTAGCTCTGAGCTGCGCAGTGCCGAATCGAATTGCTCATCAATTAAACAAGTAGACCTGTAAGCGCTTGTTAAAATAATCGTTCTCAATGTATACAAAAACGCTGCAAGGCTGAAAACCTATGACTAAATACAAGCAATGTCCGTCGTGCGCAAACCAGCAGGATGGAGCGGAGCTTCAACGCTGCGATAGCTGTGGCTTTATTGGCTGCCATGAGCACGGTGCCTTTTCTTCAGGAGGCTGTCTAGGTATGGCCCTTAGATGTCCAAGGTGTTTTGATCAAAGACACAAAGGAATAATGGTCAGCACTAATTTCACTAGTGTCGGACATATCGGTGAATATCCTGACGAGAAACGAAAAAGGGAGTACGACGAAAGATATGAAAAAGAACAGTCAGAGAAAAAATCTGAAAAGTTAAAAGCCGCAACTGCACCCAGAGTAGTGGATATGCAACATAGTTCGTCGAGCGCAGCCTTCGGGGAAAAGTTAGTTAAAGATCATCCATTTTTAATTCTTGGATTATTGATCGCAATACCAGCTTTGTTCGTGTTCAAAGGCTTAACTTTTGTCATTTCTTTGGCAATAGGGTTGTTAGTCCTTTCCTTCGCGTCAGGGTTTTTGATCAACCCTGCGCTTACTTGGGTCGCAATAGTACCGTTCGCCGTGCCAGGCTTGCTCTACATCGTCTCTTGCACCATTAGTTTTTTTGACAGAAAAAAAACAACCTTTGATTTAGGGGTTGACCTTTTTGGCTATGGGTTGATCGGCTCAGCTGTAATTGCAGTCGCTCTGAAGTATTTATGTTTGTTCATTTCGAAGTCAATCAAGAATTAAATTCTGCTGGAGTGCCTTTATTTTCAAATAAAGGCAGCTTTTCATGTTGTCGGCAGGTGACTGATCTGACGATTTTTTCGCCTGTAGCTTGTTGCCAAGCCTTGCCCTTGAATCTAGCAGCGAACAACCTTTTTAAGCTAAGGCGCGTCAGTCATATGGCCTATTGACGTCATTTAAAAGGTAAATCATGGAGTCTGTGATGCGCCTCAACTTTATTTGTTGTGGAGCGTTGGAGCTTATGTCGATTGCACAAACGCTCCACAGACATGGGTCCATCGGGCGAGCTAAGTTCGGCAAGATCGCTATCGCCAACATGGCTGTGGATAGCGGATTTGTGACAGAAGTTACCCGCAAAATAGTGCAGCCGTTGACAACGTATCCAAAGTGACGACCATGATGGTCGCTGCTCACCAAAGTGTCAAAATCTTTTATTGTTATGAACTCGTAGTCGTCGATCTGTACACAATTCGGTAACAGTTGGGCTTGGGCGAAGTAAGACTCTTTTTCTGGAAACCTTGCATAGGGCCATGCGGTCAATGCGCATTTTATTCTTAGATGCTTCGGCACTGATGATGCGGCAATCTTATTGATCAACCCACCAAAACACTTGAGCTCCGCTGCGGTGCTAGGAAATCTGCTGGGTGGCAGGGCTGAAAGCACCTGACGTGCTAGCTTATCGCTGCCATCCGAGCTCAGATACGGGGTCAACTGGCCTGCCGGGGGTTGTGAATCGTTTGAAATTAAGTCGGTCATGGTCGTCAGGTACTTGTTCAATCAAGGGTCAACCGCTTGGTCACAAAAGTCCAGCGGAAACAGCCTACCGTTTAAAACTGCCTGCACGCATCGCAGCGTTGCAGAAGACCGCAGTCGATTCTGATTGATCTGAATCTCATCCAAGTTAAACCAGTAGATGGCTTTGGTTGACGGATCGCGCGGTATTTTTGGAGTGTCAGCTCCAATCAATCCTGAAAAGGCGGTACGAACACTGCACACCAGTTGCCCGCGCCCGTTGGTGTACTCAGTGACGAAGCAGCCTAGATAGTGCTCGGGTATGAATTGAACACTGGCTTCTTCAGCGGCTTCGCGGACACTTGTTTCTTGCAGCGTCTCGCCGTGCTCCCATGTGCCGCCGGGGATATCAAGTACCAATCGGCTACCGATTGACTCCTCAATGAAGAGAAAGCGGCCATCGGTATCTCGTTGGACAACGGCGCTTGCACTTAGGCGAATGAAGGGATTTTTCATGCCTTGGCTCCTGCACTGGCACCTTCTGTTTCAGGCCAAAAATGTGGACGCATGGTGTCCAGCGCATTGATGACCAGAAAACGCGTGGGCAGTGAGAGAGTGTTGTCGGCTTCAATCAAATCGTAGACCGCTCTGAATGGAGGTGTCTGGTCAGAGTCTGGATCAAAGTACTTGGTGAGCCGCACTTTGTCTTGTATATCACCGGCGTTCAATGTCCAGCGGCTGCCCATCACAAAGCCTAGCGCATCGTCCATCAAGCTAGCAAAGCGCTCAAATGGCGCACTTTTTTCAACCAATAACGGAATGCCAGCTTCGGCGAATAGATCTGGTTGCCGCTTTGTTGTAGGGTCGTCGTTTGCCGTACAAAAGCTGTCTTCAGGTAACTCGTAAGTCACTGCAAGCTCAGTCACAATTGAGGCAATCGGAGTGCTGAAAGCAGCCCGAGACGCTTCAATAACGCTACTGGGCGATGCGTGTCTGGCTGGATCAACAATAGGCCTTTGAACTTTACAAACGAAGGCCGGCAGTATCTGACCGTGCGCCGACATGCTCAGGGCGCTGTGAAATACCGGTAAGCGAGTTAGCTCCTTCGCCGAAAACTCTGGGGATGCATAGGGCTCAAGTAGTGACGCATCGGACGGGGACAGCCTGAAAAATACCTTTGTTGCCGTGTTGGCCAGCAAAGACTGCGCAATCTCGCTGTCACCGTTACGACTGCGGAGTTGACTGATGGACTGATTTGCAGTGGTGAGTGACAACCCAAACTTTCTGGCTTCTGCCCACAACCGCATGGTGGACGCGGACACCATACTGGCGGCCTCATCCACGACGAGATGAAAAGGATTGGCCTTTTCCAACCCTCGTGTTCTACGCCGCATGGCAGCATAAAAGATACGGTTGAGCATCAGGTTGCCGAAGATTCGAGCCTCTTGGCTACCCAAAACTGCCGCACTTAGATTGAACAAAACGATCTTGCCATTGGCCACGCATTTATCAATGTCGATTCTGCTTTGCGGTGCGTTGAGCATCCGGCGCATCAAAGGCGAGTCACAAAATGGGCTTAGCCTAGCTTGAATCCAGGGCAGCCAATTGCTAAAGCCATGTTCACCATTGGTAGCGGTAAAGTC
>JAYWHF010000637.1:0-2303 GCA_043777855.1 Gammaproteobacteria bacterium
GTCGCACAATTACTGGTGCCGCGCCGAAAGGTAAAGCACCAAACCACGTTACAGAGGTAAAAAACCAATGAAGATAATTGACGTAGATCCGCTGACCCAAACAAACCTTGAGGCTGCCGTACTAAGGCGCTTTATGGCGCATTTGAATTCCCGCACTGACGTGCAAAATATTGAGCTTATGAATCTCGCGGGGTTTTGTCGTAATTGCCTCAGCAAATGGTATGTTGCAGCAGCAAATGATCAGGGAATTCAGCTTGATTATGAGGATGCGCGCGAACGTATTTACGGAATGCCCTACGAAACTTGGAAGGAGCGACACCAAGCGCCGGCCAGCGCAGAACAATTAGCGTCATTCAACACGAAAAAAGATTAGCGCCGATCAAAAGCGACAATGAGAAGCTCATCGATCTAATTTAACGTCAAGCGATACGCGGTTACCGAATTTTTTGCAAAGTTAGGGACGAACAGGGTTTGGGTATCGGCCTTATAGCCGATATCCGCGGCATTGATTTTTGCTTGCAGAGTATCCAGCAACAATTTCAATTTTCCGTCGATACCTACGTAATAAATCAACCCCGACCAACATGAGACTATAAGACCTTCGCGACTAACCACCTCAATGCCATCGATCGCCTGCGCAAAACCGGACGCCAGAGGTAAGCGAGTTTTATTTTTATCCACCAGCAACAAATGCGTGCCTGCACCGACCAGTAAATTGCCACTCATAAATTTTAAGCCGTTGGCGCTTTCCGCCTTATCCAAATAAGTCTCAACAGCTGTTCCGTTAATACGATGCACCTTGTTCGTCCGAGTGTCGGAAACATAAACAACACCCTGAGCATCAATCGCCACATCATTCAAAAAAACTGAGCCAGGAACTGCAATTTTTTGCTCTACTTTTCCTTTTTTAATATCAATCACAACCAGCTCATTGACATCAGCAACGTACAGCTTTTTGGCGAAAACAGCCATGCCCTTAGGCGCATTGAGCCCAGTAATCCACTCGGCGGCGAATAGCTCACCGCCCTCCGTCATCTTGGCTATTCCGCCCTTACCATCGATGCCGCTGGGGTCGCCATCGATTTGCGACACAAATAGATAGCTGGCTTTTTCATCGCGATAATAAAGCACCGATTCCGGAACCCGTAAACCTTCTGTAAGCCACAGCTTTTCCAAAGACGGCACCGCCTGCGCGATACTGCAAACAGACAGCACGCCTAGCAGAAACGCCTGTTGAATTATTTTCATTTCAGTTGATCTCATCTTTTTCATGAATCCTGCAAAGTGAACATGCTGTATGTCCAATCTAAAGTTCCACTGCCTCTAAAGTTGCACTACATCGCAAGTTGCACTACATCGAAAGTTGCACTACATCGCGAGTTGCACTAAGTCGAAAGTTGCACTAAGTCGAAAGTTTAGCTCAGGTAAAGATTAGCTCAGATTAAAGTGTAGCCCAGAGTAAAACGCGCCACAGACAATTTATTGATTTGACTTAAGCTGCGACAATTAAACGAAAGTTTCTATCTGAGACTAACGCATTGTCTCGAGCCACAGTTACAATTCCCCTACGTCGACGCACTCACAAAAGATCATCGAGACTCTTAAATGATTACAGCACTCATCAACGGCACTATTTTTACCGGCAAAGAATGGCTGATTGACAGCGCTGTCGTTATCGAACTGGACAAGATAATTGCTGTACAACCCACCAATAGTTTACCTAACACTATTAATTGCTCGATTGATTTAAATGGCCAGCGCTTAATCCCCGGCCTCATAGATACACAAGTTAACGGCGGCGGTGGTGTGTTATTTAATGATGCGCCCAGCCTTGAAACCCTGCGAATTATCAGCGCCGTGCATCGCCAGTATGGAACCACCGGATTTTTTCCGACATTAATTAGTGATGATTTGCCGATAATGGAAAAAGCGATTGCGGCTGTTGCAGAAGCCATTGCGGAAAAAGTACCTGGCGTGCTTGGCATTCATCTAGAGGGGCCCTTCTTAAACTCGGAACGAAAAGGCGTACACAATGCTGCAAAATTTAAACGTATCGATGAAGCCGCCTTCCAATTACTAACATCGTTAACGCTGGGTAAAACAATCGTAACACTTGCGCCAGAGTTAACCACACCAGAAATGATTCGTCGCTTGGTAAGCGCAGGCGTCATAGTTGCCGCCGGCCACAGCGCCGCCAACTATCAACAAACAAAAGCAGCACTCGTCGCCGGCTTAAGTAGCTTCACACATTTATTTAATGCGATGACTTCGCTCAACAGTCGCGAACCCGGCATGGTAGGTGC
>JAYWHF010000638.1:0-6351 GCA_043777855.1 Gammaproteobacteria bacterium
ACCTCAGAAGCTGTTGAATTAACCCAAGCCGCTAAAGATGCGGGAGTTGACGCTTGCCTATTGGTAACCCCGTATTACAACAAGCCAACGCAGGAAGGGTTATTTTTACATCACCAACATGTCGCGCGCGCGGTTGCAATTCCGCAAATACTTTATAACGTTCCCGGGCGTACCGGCGTCGATATGAAGCCCGAAACTGCGCTGCGGTTGGCATCAGTTCCGAATATTGTCGGTATTAAAGAAGCGACAGGGGACCTTTTGCGAGCAAAGGCAATTATTGAGCAGGCGCCACATGGTTTTGCTGTTATTTCGGGTGATGACGCGTCGGCCATCGAGTTGATTTTACTCGGGGGCAAGGGTGATATTTCTGTTACCGCTAATGTTGTCCCCAATCAAATTGCTCGCATGTGTGAGATGGCTTTGGCTGGCCATTCCGCTGCCGCACGTGCAATGAATGCGCGGCTTATGCCTTTACATGACGCTATGTTTGTCGAATCAAATCCAATTCCAGTGAAATGGGCAGTAGCTCAGCTTGGCTTGATAAGCTCTGGAATACGCCTTCCTCTAACAATCTTGTCCCAGCAATATCACGCGCAGGTAAAAGCGGCAATTACAGCGGCGCAAAGCTGTAGCTGAAGTCGCCTTTTGGGGTAAGAGTTCTCGATAAACTATTGATCGAGCCGGGCTTTTTCGAACTTCCTAACGTTAGTTGAGTCTAGAGCCAGCTTGCAGTAAATAATTTAAATTTACAGTTCCATTTCTAGAGAGTGTTCATGAATTTGACTAAATTGCTATTGGCAACCCGTGCGCGTTTTAGCTACCTACTCTGTGTGAGTATTTCGCTGTCCGGCTGCGGTATATTTTTCGGTGATGAAGGAGTGTTTCGCAATCGAGAATATGATTATCTTAAGTCCGATAATGTCCCGCCTTTGGCAGTGCCAGAAGGTCTGAGCAAAGAGGCATTGGGTGAACTCTATCCTATTCCACCCATAAGTGCGGCCGACTTTGGCTACGATGCCAACGCTACTGAATACGATGTTCCTCGCCCAATGCCATTGTCGGCAAATATGCTGCAAGACAATGTCAAGATTCAGCGGGTGGGTGAGAATGCGTGGATATTGGTTAACGTCGCGCCGGGAGAGCTGTGGCCTCGTGTGCGGAATTTTTTGAATGCCAATGAATTGGCGGTATCCCGTGCAGATCTCAAGCAGGGCGTTATTGAAACTGATTGGTTGCAGTTTAAAACTGATTTAAATAGCCAGGACAAGTATCGCTTGCGGATAGATCAAGGTGTCCAGCCGGAGACCAGCGAAATTCATATTACCCATATGAGCGTTTCTGGCGCGACTAAACCAACGCTGGACCCTGCGTGGCCCCAAAAATCCATGAACCCAGAGCGTGAGAAGTGGTTGTTGGATGAGCTATCAGCGACTTTGGCCAGCGACTCTACCGAAGGCGGCACTTCAATGCTAGCGCAAGGGATTGGTGGTACTGCTGCCGCGAAAGCTAATTTGGGTATCGACAAAAATGAATCTGTGATGACCTTGAAGTTGGATAAGACAAGGGCAATGGCGACCCTGTCGTATGCCGCCAAGCACGATGGTTTTCAACTCTATGATTCCGATGCCAATCTTGGGTTGTTCTATGTCTATTACAAAAATGCTCAAGATGCGAAACCGGGCTGGTTTCGGCGGTTTTTCCATATTGGTTTGAACCCAAAACCAGAAGTCTCGTCCTACTCTGTGGCCCAGCTCAGCGCCAATATGCTTCAAGGTGAAGACTTTGAGAAAGCGGGCTACTCCAATCGCGACGACGAAAAATTACTCAAAGACGCCCCTGGCTATTTGCTTGTGGTAACAGGCAAAGAAGGCGATTACACAGTCAGAGTGCGTGATCCCTATGGCAAGCGTTTGAAGGCAAGAGAGGCTAGGGAGATTTTAACCGTCTTGCGCAAGAATCTGATTTAAGTGGCAAGTCAATTGCGTTTTGCGTCACTTGGCAGCGGCAGTCGCGGTAACTCTACAGTCGTCGAGTGGGCGCAGGGAGCGCTGCTTGTTGACTGCGGCTTCAGCGTTAAAGAAACCGAGTTGCGTTTGTTGCGGCTTGGCAAAATGGCAAAAGACATTACTGCAATTTTGGTTACGCATGAGCATTCGGACCATATTAAAGGTGTTGCAGCTCTGGCGCGCCGACACCAGCTACCCGTTTTTATAACCCCCGGAACCTACTACAGCAGGGATATGGGCGAGTTGCCTCAGTTAAATCTTATTCATGCCTATACGCCTTTTGTCATTGATGGCTTATCCGTCACTCCTGTTGCTGTCCCGCACGATGCTCGTGAACCCGCACAATTTGTCTTCGAATATGCGGGCTTGCGCTTGGGTATACTCACCGACTTGGGTAGTATTACGCCTCATGTGGAGGCCAGTTATCAGGCCTGCGACGCGTTATTGCTGGAGGCGAACCACGACCCAGTTATGTTGGCATCTGGGCGCTATCCGCCCTCGCTGAAACAGCGTGTGGGCGGACAGTGGGGGCATTTAAGCAATCAACAAGCGGCGGGATTTTTGCGGCGGTTAAATACGCTGCAATTGCAGCATCTTGTTGTGGCCCATATTAGTCAGCAAAACAATTCACTCGATTTGGCGCGCGCTGCCTTGGAGCCTGTAACTCAGCAAGTAAAACAGGTCACCTACGCATGTCAAGATCAGGGGTTTGATTGGCTCGCTGTGCTTTAAGCGTTTAATTTGCGATAGCCCCACGTTTTATTTCAAAAATCGACTAGTCTTAACTTCAATATAAAGTGAGTAATAGAATGGAAAAGCGTGAAGAACTCTACGCCGGCAAAGCAAAGTCTATTTATAAAACAGACGATCCTGATCGTCTAATTATGCTGTTTCGTAATGATACCTCTGCGTTTGATGGCAAACGTATCGAACAGCTAGAACGTAAAGGGTTGGTCAATAACAAATTCAATGCTTTCATCATGGGCAAGTTACAAGCGGCCGGTATCCCAACGCATTTCGAAAGATTGCTATCTGACACCGAAGTATTGGTGAAGAGGATGGACATGATTCCCGTCGAGTGTGTTATCCGTAATCATGCAGCAGGTTCGTTAGTGCGTCGTTTAGGTATTCAGGAGGGGTTGGAACTGTCGCCGCCCACGTTTGAATTATTTTTGAAAAACGATGCCTTGGGCGACCCAATGATTAATGAATCTCATGTGGAAACCTTTGGCTGGGCTAAGCCTGCAGACCTTGCCCGAATGAAAGAGTTAACCTATCGGATTAATGGCATTCTCAAAGAATTATTTGCGAGCGGTAATATGTTGCTTGTAGATTTCAAAGTGGAATTTGGTTTGCACAAGGGCGACATTATTTTAGGTGACGAATTTTCTCCTGATGGTTGTCGTTTGTGGGACAAAGACACTCGCGAAAAATTGGATAAAGATCGCTTTCGCCAAAATTTAGGTAATGTTGTAGAGTCGTATGAAATAGTCGGTAATAGGCTAGGCTTAACGTTTTAATTCAAGTGGGCGTCAGTCCACTTGTTCATTTCTACATGCGCCTAACTAAAAATTCAAATAATAGCTAATGGAGAAGTGTCATGATAGAAAGACGTCGCTTTGATCGCACTACTACTTCAGTGCGTGTGGAAATGAGTAACCCGAGCTTTGGAACTATTGTCGGGTTTGCACAGGATGTTTCAGATGGCGGTGCGATGGTGCAGATTGAAAATCAGCCTTGCCCGCCGCCAGGCACTGAAGTTATGGTTCTTTTTAAGAAATCTGTTGGCCCTATTAACCTTGAGCCGGTCAGAATGAAGGTTATGCACCAGTTTAAAAATACCATAGGCCTGATGTTTGTTCGCTAGGCTTTTGTAACTTACGGGAAATACTCGTTAACAAATAAACGGTTTTTTTCAGATGCCTGTTTTGCATTGCGCAGGCAATATCGCAGACAAGTCTGCTTTGTTAAAATTTGCGATCAACTGCTTCACTTCGCCACAGGCGAGATTGTCGTTTTCGGAAATATCCAATTCACGTAAGTGCAGCAAATGCAGCAATGGTTCGGCGTTCTTTAAGTTGTTGTTACGTAGAATGACAACGTTGATTTGTGTTAGATGGCTAAGCTCCGCGATGTTAACTAAAGCATTTTCGCTCAAATTTAATTGTTCAATAGCAGAAAATTTTTCTAAGCCTGCGAGACTCTTAATGCCTGCGTGACTGCAATTGAGCTGTTTTAAATCCTCCGCTTTGGTAATTTTTTGATCAATAATTGTTTGCTCTACACAAGTGTGTAGGTGTTTATCACTAATGCTAAATGCTTTAAACAAAGCCGCTGGTGCGTAAATCATATTGTCATTTAGGCTGACGGAGTAGTTTTTACAGGCCGTTAGATTTGAGATGATGAGTAAAGCACAAAACCGGCTGAGATATTTGCTGCGCATGATCAGTTTGCCTATAGCAAGGAATTTTTTTAGTGATGGTTTGCGCGCTATTCTCGCAGGCTCACCAGATAAAACCAACTCGTTTGTCTGGAAGATTGGTTGATATATTTTTTGAGGCCAACGTACACTTAGCAGCGTATAGTTAGGAAGCATTTTTTCATGTCGTCTACAAAGAGAGGTTGTTATGAATAAATTTATCATTTTGCTGTGTGCTATTTGTTTTGTGAGCTGCGAAAGTATCGATCCTTACTCGGGCGAGAAGAAGACGAGTAACACCGGCAAAGGCGTCGGTATAGGAGCGGTTGCTGGCGCCGTATTGGGCGCTGCGGCGTCAAGCAAAAAAGATCGTAAACGTGGTGCGCTAACGGGGGCGTTGGTAGGCGGTGCGATTGGCGGTGGCGTGGGTAAATACATGGATAATCAGGAAACAAAATTACGTGAGCGGTTGCAAGGCACTGGCGTGCAGGTGCAGCGCGATGGCGATAACCTGAACCTTATCATGCCCGGCAATATAACCTTTGCAACCAGCAACGCCAATATACGCTCAGATTTTTATGAAGTGTTAGGCTCCGTGGCCTTGGTACTTAAGGAATTTGATAAAACGAATGTGCTTATTGGCGGCCATACTGACTCAACAGGTTCAGACCTGATCAATCAAAAGCTGAGCGAAGACCGCGCAAATAGTGTGCGAGTTTATTTGATTAGTCAGCAAGTAAGGTCTAGCCGTCTTCGTGCAGAAGGTTATGGCTCACACAGTCCGGTCGACTCCAACAATAGTGAACAAGGGCGTCAGGCCAACCGGCGTGTTGAGATCCAATTGACGCCTGTTGAGCAATAGCGTCGCCTTGCAATACTTGCTAAAAGTGTTGATAATGCGCGCCTCTTGCGGAGCCCGAATAGTGTTCCGCAAGTCTCTATGGTGATCTAGCCGGTCCCCTCGCAATAGCAACCTGTGAACCCCGCCAGGCCCGGAAGGGAGCAACGGTAGCAGGGAGTTATGTGCCGGGGTGTGGCTGGTTAGGTTGCCTCCAATAGATTTCCATCCTCGTTTTTGCTTCCCCCCTGTCTGTTTTGTTTCTCGCGTCACACTGTTTTGTTCATGTCTATTTTGTGCTGTCCTCGTTATAATTGCGCCTAAATTTTTCAGAATTGATTGAGTAACTAACCGCATGAGTTATCAGGTTTTGGCGCGTAAATGGCGCCCTCGCATTTTTCGTGAAATGGTTGGGCAAGAGCACGTATTGCAAGCGCTCATCAATGCGCTCGATCATAACCGGCTTCATCATGCCTATTTGTTTACAGGCACCCGTGGTGTTGGGAAAACGACAATTGCGCGAATTCTCGCAAAATGTCTCAATTGTGAAACTGGCGTCAGTTCTGAGCCTTGCGGCCAGTGTTCGGCCTGTCGGGAAATTGCAGAAGGCCGGTTTGTGGATCTGATAGAAGTCGACGCTGCGTCTCGTACCAAGGTCGAGGACTCTCGGGATTTGTTGGATAATGTTCAATACTTGCCAACGCGAGGTCGCTATAAAGTCTATCTGATCGACGAAGTACACATGCTCTCTAACAGCAGTTTTAACGCGCTCTTAAAAACCTTGGAGGAGCCGCCACCCCATGTGAAATTCTTGCTCGCGACGACTGATCCTCAAAAATTACCTATGACGATTTTGTCGCGCTGTTTGCAATTCAATCTCAAAAACATGAACCCCGAGCGCATCGTTGGCCACCTCAAATATGTGCTTGAGCAGGAAGCGATTCCCTTTGAAGAAAATGCGCTCTGGCAACTTGGGCGCGCCGCCGATGGCAGTATGCGCGATGCGCTAAGTCTTACTGATCAAGCAATTTCTTACGGTTCTGGAAAAGTGACTGACGTAGAAGTCGCCACCATGCTCGGCACCTTGG
>JAYWHF010000639.1:0-2296 GCA_043777855.1 Gammaproteobacteria bacterium
TCCTTTTTGCCGAAGGCGGAGCCGCTTGCCTATGACAAGTACTCTAAAATGTCTCCTTTTGCCACCATTTATCCCTAGGTTTGACCTTTGGTTGCTCAAGATCTAGCCAGCCGCTGCAGTTTCGGTTTTAATGGTGACAGAACAATAATTATTTAGCCGTGTGTTTTTATTTCGAACCTATGAAATATCAAAAAACGGGTTAAATGACTGTCGCCTATCAACCACTTCTGCAGGATGTCATTATGGACGTAAAAGCGCTTCACCGACAAATGGCTCACTACAATCTTTGGAAACAGCAGCTTGATGAGCGGTTGCAGCGTTTTGATCAGTGGGGTCAAAGTCACCAAATGCTCAGCGTTGATGCTCAGCATACCTTGCAAAAAGCTCGAAATTTGCTTCAAGGTAATACCTTTACGATTGCCTGCGTCGGTGAGTTCTCGCGCGGTAAAACCGAGTTGATTAACGCTTTGCTCTACTCCGAAGGTGGCCGCCGGTTGCTGCCTTCTTTGCCCGGGCGGACCACCATGTGTCCAACGGAAATTTTTTGGGAAGCGGATCAGCCCATCAATTGCGTCCGTCTGCTGCCTATTGAAACGCGGCGAACCAATACGAGCATGCAAAATTTCAAACGCATTCCGCAGAACTGGGTAACCATTCCGTTTGATCCACGTAATCAAGAGCAAATGCGCAAAGCCATCGATCAGGTGTCTTCCAGTAAATGGGTAACCACCGCCGACGCGCTTAAGTTAGGTTTTGCGTTGGATGAATTAGGTGAGCACGATGAAAACGGCAAAGTCACAGTGCCCGCTTGGCGTCACGCGCTAATCAGCCTTGACCATCCTTTGCTGCGTCAGGGCTTGCGAATAGTGGATACCCCAGGACTGAATGCGTTGGGGAACGAGCCGGAACTTACGCTGAAAACCTTGCCAGAAGCGCAAGCTATTTTATTTTTGCTGGCCGCTGACGCCGGAGTGACGGCGAGCGATATGGCGATATGGCGCGAACACGTGCAGAGTTTACGTGACGAGCAGTGTACGGCGGTACTCGCGTTACTGAATAAAATCGATGGCCTGTGGGATGACCTTCAGCAGCCGGCGGAAATCGCCGCCAATATTGAACGTATTCGTCTGCTGACGGCGCGCCAACTCAATTTATCGCAAGAGCAAGTCGTGACAGTCTCCGCAAAACACGGCTTGCTGGGAAAGGTAGGGCGTAACGCGGCGCAATTAGAGCGCAGCAATTTTCCCCAGCTCGAACGTAAACTCGCCGATGTGGTTATGCACAGCCAACAACAAATTGTTGGCCATCGATTGGTGGGCGACAGCTATGAAATGATCATGAATACGCGAAATAGTTTAGCGAAGCGTTTGAGTGAATGCGAGATTGAAATTGCCATCATGCGTCGCGCAGGGCCGGGTGAGGCAAATAATGTACTCCTCCAGCTTCGCGACACGATTCGCCTAGCCCACCATGAATACCATAAGCGCGCGCTTTCTCTGCGGACTAGTCAACGCTTGCTGGATGCACAGCGTGTATCGCTACTGGCACCGGTTAGTTCCGCGCTGTTGGAGCAACAAATTAATGGCGCATATCGCAGTTTGGAGCAGAGCTGGACGTCGCTTGGTCTGGGCCGAGCCATCAGTAATTTTTTTGATGATGTTGACAGTAGCTTGAATCATATCGAGCGAGAAATTGAGCGCTCTAATCGCGTATTAACATCCATTTATCAACGCCCTGAACATGGTCTAAGTAGCGATGATTTGATGATGCGCCATTTGCTTAAAATTCATTTCCAGCGCCGTAAGTTAATTCGGTTGCATAAGCGAGCCGATGATTTTCGCTATTCACTCAGTACTTTATTGACCCGTAAGAGCGTATTGATTACTCGCTTCATCAATACCTTAGTGCAGGAGGTACGCAGTGCTTATTTGGATTTGAATCAACACATAGAGCTGTGGATTCAGGAAGCGCTTTCACCGTTAATTCAAAGCAACCATTATCAAAAACAATTAGTTGAATCGCATATGTTGCGCTTAACTCAGTTGCAAAATAAACGGAATAGCCACGCTGAGCAGATTGAAAGTTTGCAAACAAATATTTATCAATTGCAAGCGGCGCTCACATCCTTAGAGCCAATTTATCTAGACATTATGAGCGCGCCCTTAACCACAGAAAAAAAACAAAATATTGTGAAGGTAACACGAAGCCAGGTGGTGTCGTTGGTGAGCAAGAGACAAGCGGCTAAAGGAACTAATGCACACTAAGCAACTCGCACACACTAAGAACAGCTAGTCAT
>JAYWHF010000640.1:0-2292 GCA_043777855.1 Gammaproteobacteria bacterium
TTTCCTGCGTCAGGGTGAGAAATAATAGCGAAGGTCCGGCGCTTGGCCAGCTCAGTTTTTAAATTGATCATAGCGATAATATTGTTCTTGAGGATAGGCGGAAAAAGGCGCCGATTATAGCCTATAGGGATGTATTCATGGCGTGTTTTGAATTAAACGTTATTCGTCACGACAGGCGCGATGTGTAACTTCGTCATGACAGCCGCAAAAAATCCGCCATCGAATTCTCTATTTTGCATCTGTCGCTGCATCTATTTCTTTTTGCGTCATAATTTGCGGCGATTTGTCATCGGATGACAAAATAAAATCTTTACTATTAATCCCTTTGCCGCCGTTGCTCAATGCATCTGAAACCGCTTTTTTCAACACTATAATAGCAATGCGGCGGTTAATGGGGTCGTCCGGTTTATCAATTAAAAATGGCGAGGCTGGCCCCATGCCTTGCACGGTTGCAACATTTGCTTCAGGGTAGCCCCCCGCCAACAAAGCGCGACGAGCCGCATTAGCGCGATCCGCCGACAACTCCCAATTCGTGTAAGCAGCACCTGACCCGTAGGGCGTAGAATCCGTGTGACCGGTTATGCTGATTTTATTTTTTACTTTATCCAACAGAGGCCCTAAAGCATTCAGTACGGCTTCTGAGTAAGATTTCAAATTTGCACTGCCCGCATCAAACATGGGGCGCTGGTCCTTATCCACAATTTGTATGCGCAACCCGAGCGCTGTGTAATCAACAAGAATCTGATCTTTAATTTCCTGAAAGACTTCATTTTCTTTAAATTGGTCAGCCATTTGTTGCTGCAAATTTTCAAGCTGTTCTTTTTCAGCACGCGCCGCTTCTTTCGCTGGGTCACCATCTATGATCGTCGCCACTGTGCCGGGTTGAGTATTATCTTCAGTGTTGTCATGATTATTTTGTTTCTCGGACAAAGGGTTAGTGTCACTGGTGTCTACGAGTGGCCGATCCATTTCCACCAATCCGGAATTAACACCTCCCGTACCAATATTGTATTGACTCGTCGGGTCAGTAAAGTAGCCAGAAATCGCTCTTTGCTCGTCTTTGTTAGTACTACCCATCAGCCACATCAACAAAAAAAATGCCATCATGGCTGTCATGAAATCGGCCAAGGCCACTTTCCACCCACCACCGTGGTGGCCATGGCCATGACCTTTTTTCTTTTTAATAATAATCGGCTGTTGTGCGCCCTTTTCCATTGTCAATGGCCTTTATTTTTTGGCGCGGTATTGTTCTTCTAGCTCTTTAAAACTAGGGCGAACATTGTGATAAAGAACCTTGCGCCCAAACTCTACCGCAATTTGTGGTGGCACTCCGTTCATGGAGGCCACTAAGCAGGCTTTGAGGCAATTATAAAAATGTGCCTCGTCGCGATTTTTATGATTTAAATAGGATGAGAAGGGAGCAATAAAACCGTAGGCAAACAGAATACCCAATAAAGTCCCCACTAATGCGGCTGCAACCGAATGGCCAAGTTCGGAGGGCGGCCCGCCTAACTTACCCATGGTAATTACAATACCTAAAACCGCCGCTACTATTCCGAACCCTGGCAAGCCATCGGCTGCGGCTGTAATTGCGCCGGGAACTAAGGCGGCTTCTTCATGATGGCCTTCCAACTCTTGATCGATAAGCGCTTCTAATTCGTGGGGCGCCATATTACCTGCGACCATAATCCGCAAATAATCGCAAATAAATTCAATAGCATGATGATCTTTCAAAACGGATGGGTAATTGGAAAAAATGGGGCTGGCTTCTGGCTCTTCAATGTCGCCTTCAATAGACATTAATCCTTCGCGGCGTGTTTTGTTAAAAATATCGTAGAGCAGCGTAAGAGTGTCCAGATAAAACTGCTTATTATATTTCGATGGGGTCATCAACGCGCCGGCTGATTTAACCACTCCAATACTTATCGACAGAGGGTTGCCAATAATCATCGCGCCTAAAGATGCACCGCAAATAATCAAGACCTCAAGAGGCTGATATAAGGCCATTATTTGCCCACCATGCAGCGTAAAGCCGCTGATGATGCACCCGAATACAACGATAATTCCGAGAATAATATTCACGCACAACTCTCCGAGAAAGCATTACCTAACAATAACTCGCTTTGAGTATAGGTTGTATCGTTTGAGGTTCAAGCGCGAAACTGAATTGATTATTCTGTTAAAATCGGAGCGCCCAATTGACGCCGTAAACAGTCGCACAATTACGGTCGCACAATTACTGGTGCCGCGCCGAAAGGTAAAGCACCAAACCACGTTACAGAGGTAAAAAAC
>JAYWHF010000641.1:0-2288 GCA_043777855.1 Gammaproteobacteria bacterium
CAACACAACGAAGCTATTTCCGGAAGAAATGTCTTCCTCTGATCGTGCTGAATTGAACAGTACATAATCCACTTTACCATCGCGATTTGTATCAATCTCCACGCGATATTCTACTGGCGTGATTGGATGCGCTCTTGCACCGTAAGAATTAATGGCAAACTGCAACACCCCCGGCTTAGATAATCGAGCCCCGACAGCGCGGATATCCGTAAGATTGGTAAACGGCGGGAATTTCTTTAACTCCTCAGTCGTCAGCCGCGGGCTTTCACCCATCAACGAAAACACATCCAAAGCACCCACCTGCGCACCTTGGTTTAAGACGGTAACGGGTTGGCCGGCCGCCGTAGCATTGTTTGAAACAGAGAGCTTAGAAGATTTGCGGGGTAATACATGCCATGGCAAGCTAAGCTTCTCTGCGCCGGCCTCAAGGGTCACGTATCCATCGTATTCAAACGTATCCAAAAGATCCCCACTACCACCGAGTTCGCCGCCATTCAGCGTCCAGCGCCTGAGCTTCCGGCCATCAATTGACATCACGACGGGGAACTTAGCAGTTCCTAGCGCTGGTACTCGCACATTGCTTGGTGTCGTCAAGACAACGGCGCCATTAGCGTTATCGTTAGCAAACCGAAAACTTTGCTTAACGACATAGGTTTTAACCGTATTACAGAAATTCTTAACGAAAACCTCTCGGGTAATTGTCTGGGTGTCAGCGACTGCGCTGAAGCCAAAGGATATAGCGGCCGACTCCGCAGGAAGATTCCAAGCAATCGTATTGAGCTTTAAAGCATTAGCTATACGAACTTCGCCGGAGCCGATACGCGAAATAGGGGCTAGGTCCTTAGAACCGTCACTATCAAGCACTCGTGGATCAGCACTGTTCATCAACATGGCTTTAATTTCAACGGGGCTACGTTTCGGAAAAGCCTGCTTTAGCAAGGCCGCAGCACCCGCTATCACCGGTGCTGCGCCCGAGGTACCGCCAAACTGAGTCTCTTTTGCGCCTTCGCCCGCCAACGCAGACAAAAGCCCACCTGGCGCCCCTATCTCCGGTTTAATTAAATTCCTCAGCGATGGGCCCCGCGCGGACTCTAACACCATGCTTACTACGCCCTTTGAGTCAGCGTTAGGTAAAGCAGTCTCCGCCACACTAATCACCCCTCTGGTTACTGAAGGTGAGCCCACCGAATAGGGGTTGTCATCCGTATTGCCGGCGCTTGCGACGACAATAACACCCAATTTAAGCGCTTTTTGAGATGCAGCGGATAAGGAGTCATCACCACCGTAATCAGCACCGAGAGACATATTAATAATGTCGACACGATCATTCATTTTGCCGTCCTGATTAGGATCGAGCGCAAAATCTATGGCTTTGAGTACTGCGAGTTCATCGCAGAGCGGAGCAAACGATTCTGTTGAGGCGCAGGCTTTAAGCGCCAAGAGTTTTGCGCCCGGAGCTATGCCGACGTGCTTGCCGTCGACACTGCGCCCGGCAATGATGTCGGCGACATGTGTACCATGCCCATTAATATCGATGGGGTCTGGATCTTCCTGGCGAACGCTATTCTTTTTACCGTCCCAGAGATCTCCAAGAAAATCATAACCACCAATAACTTTCGCCGTTGGAAACAGGCGATCCGTTGTTTTATTGCGAGGATCTTTTCTACTCGTTCCGTAGGCTGCTATGTAAGCCGCGTTTGTACCCGGGCCACCCAAATTTCGGTGGGTGTAGTCGATGCCACTGTCGATAACTGCAACGGTAACACCTGAACCATCTTTGCCTAGTGCTTGCACACGCGTGGCGCCTATAGCAGGTATAGCATCCGACAGCATCAGCTTATATTTTCGCACAGGGCGGACGTACTGAACGCCCGGGATCTCTGCCAAGGCGTCCAGTTTTGAAGAGTCAACCCGAACCGCAATCACATTTTGAGCAAGCTTAACTCGGCCCAGCTCAACCGCACCTAAATTGGCCATGCGGTTCATTACATCATCTTGTTGTTCGATCAATTCTTGCATTTTCGAGAGTTGATCTCGCGGGTTCATAGGCTTCCCGCTGGACACTAACTCGTCAAATAACATCTCCACCACACTCGGATCTTCCAAAGTCACGAGAACCTCAACTTCACCCGTATCATCGGGAAGCGATTCTTCAAGCGCAACGGGGGGCTCCATATCCTGCAACTCAGGAGCTGCATCGAGCTCCTCAGTGGAGAGCTCAACATAGTTGGATGTTGTCAAGGGATGCTTGGCATAGTCCTCTGCTGCTGACTCGCCATACACATCAT
>JAYWHF010000642.1:0-2281 GCA_043777855.1 Gammaproteobacteria bacterium
TTTATATAAAGTACCTCTTTCATCCAAAAAATCTTTTTCGTATTTCCCGGGTGATTGCAAAGTTTCGGTTTATTTTGTTTTTGAAAAGCTGTAAAAATGCCAGTAGCAGAAAATGCAAGTAATTCAGTAAAAATTCGACTTGCCTTGGTTGAGGATGACCCTATTGTGGGTAACGTACTGAAGACTTGCCTGACCGGAGAGGGGTTTTTGGTAGACTGGTTCGATAGGGGGCTAGACGCCATTCGCGCGATGGACAAGCGCAAGTATGACGCTTGCATTTTAGACTGGGTACTGCCTGATATCTCTGGCCCGGATGTGATGAAGGAAGTCATGAAGGCTCGCAAAACCTCAAAGATTCCGGTCATATTTATTACCAGTAAGACCAGCATCAATGATATGACGGAGATGCTGAATGCCGGTGCCGACGATTATGTCATAAAGCCGGTGATTATGCAGGTATTTATTGCGCGCTTGAAGGCTGTGTTGCGCCGTACCGATAATTTGCACAAGCATTCACGCCAGCGCTGGGGTGGCCTGGAGGCAGATTTTGGCAATCAAAGTATATTTGTTGACGATAATCTTGCCGTTTTGACAAAGACTGAGACTGATTTGGCTCTGTGCATGTTGGACAATGTGGGCCGCCTAGTTACCAGAGATCACTTGACGCAAATGGTATGGCATTCAACAACTGCGGTTAACTCCCGAAAAATTGACGTTCATTTGGGGCGGATAAGACGCAAACTTGAATGGACTTCTGAAAGAGGCTGGATTTTAAGTTCGGTATATGGCTCTGGTTACAGGCTGGAATGGCTTGAACGGGCTTGATTTTAGAATTGTAGCTGAGATAAGAACTGATATTGGAGTAATTGTAAAAATAGCACGTCAAGATTATATGTAAAAACTTTAGGAAACTCTGCAAAACGTGAAATTCCGTCATGTGAACTCAGAAACTTGCTATCGCGTTGCGTGCGCAGTTATTCAGAACATCCTTATGTCGAAGTTATTTTCAAATATCGAAAAGCCAGGAGCAAGATAAGTATGTATGTCGTTCTCTTGAGTCCGCAAAAACCAGACGTGCAGCATTTTGTGCTACGCTGGGTTTTGGTCTTTGCGTTTACTTGGCTGTTGGCCTTGCTTGGATCGGTTTGTTATGCCGCTCCGGTGGCAGGTACAGTTATTAGTAATCAAGGCTCAGCATCTTTTACCGACGGCACCGGCGTCTTCCGCACCGTAAATTCTAATAGGGTACGAACCACCGTGACAGCGGTTTACAGTTCAACACTGACCGCCACACCACAATCTAAAACTGTGGTGGCGGGTGGCAACTTTGTTTTCTCTCACACCGTCACCAATACAGGCAATAGCACCGAGTATTTTAAAATTGTGACAGGCGCAGCAGGCTTGGCAGGTGCAATACCGAGCTTGGGAATTTATATTGATGATGGTAACGGGAACCCTGTTGGCGCGTCTCTGGTAACTGATGCCTATTCTGGTAGTGTTAATTGGCAGCTTGCGCCCAGGCTTGCGCCGGGGCAATCTCTGAAGATTCTTTTGATAGGAACAGTGAGCACAACGGCTACAGCAGGTACTTCATCGCTTGTCACTATCAGTTCGAATCCTAATGTTTTTTCAGGCGCAGTACTCGGGCCGGTGCAAAGTAATTCTGACACGATCACAGTCGGCACTGGAGCCGTGGTCAGTCTTAAAAAGGAAATCAGCGCGCTAGCCGGCATTCCAGGCAGTGGCCCATATACCTACAGGCTGAACTATATTAACAGCGGCAGCGCTGGTGCGACCACAGTGATTGTAAACGACGCAATTCCTGCAGGTATGCGTTATATATCCGGTTCTGCCCGGTGGAGCGAATCAGGCGCCACGCCTTTGAGCGAGTCGGGCGGAACTACTGTTTCCTCTAGCGTCGGGCCTGCATCCAATTTGGTTTCTTCTTACACAGTTGGCAATAATACTTTTGTGGCAACCCTAGATCAGGTTGGAGCTGGGCGAGAGGGAAAAATCACTTTCAATGTAATGGTAGACGCCGCCGCTCCTAGCGGTGTGCAAACTAATATCGCTTCGCTGTCATACAAAAATGGAGCAAGTACCTTGGCAGATGTATCTAATCCGGTAGGCTTTACAGTGATTCCGGCCACTATTGCATCGCTCACTTTTGTGGGGCCTGTTGCACCTGTTGATTCGGCGGGGAGCGGGCAAACCGTTTCTTTTACGAACATTTTAAAAAATACAGGCCCCAGCACAGATACGTTTAATATAACTTACGATG
>JAYWHF010000643.1:0-2279 GCA_043777855.1 Gammaproteobacteria bacterium
AGTCGGGAATGTTAAGCCTATTGCGAATGCCGGCCCCGATAAAAAGGGAAGCCTAGGTATAGCGACTGTGTTGGATGCATCCATGAGCAACGATTTGGATGGAGACGCCTTGACCTATAAGTGGCGTATCGTATCTGGACCTGAATCAAGCGTTGCACAGCTCGTTGATAGCACTGCACTAGCGCCCACGTTTAGCCCGGATCAACTGGGTGTTTATGTTGTTGAGCTTGTGGTTAATGACGGCTTATTATCGAGTGATCCCGATACAGTCATCATTGATACTCGTAATACACGTCCAGTTGCTAACGCAGGCGCTGATCAGTCGGTGTCTATTGATGAGCTTGCGTCTTTAAATGGCAGTGGTAGTTCCGACGCGGACGGAAACACTCTCAAATACACGTGGAGTATATTGAGCAAACCTGCGGGTAGCTTTGTTGCACTGATGACTCCGACGGAAAGTATTTCTAAATTGCACATTGATAAGTCCGGCAGCTATGTCATTCAATTGGTTGTTAATGATGGTATCGAAAACAGCGAACCTGATACCGTTGTTTTGAATACAAAAAATGTCAGACCCATCGCAGATGCCGGTAAAAATATTACTGTCCAAGTCGGCCGTAAGGTCACGCTAGATGGCTCTGGAAGTTATGACATCGATGGCGACAACTTGGCGTATCGTTGGAGTTTTAGCAACATCCCTACTAATAGTAATGCCAGCTTGCAAAACATGAATGCGGTAAATCCACAATTTACGGCAGATAAAGATGGTGCTTATGTTGCCCAGTTAATTGTCAATGATGGGGTGCTTGATAGTGTCGCCGATACGGTAAATATTAACGTCCAGCAAGCGGTTTGTAATCTCGATAGTGAAACCACCCGCACGCTTCCGGTTGTAGTTAGGGACTTTAAAGCGTTCAACGAAAAAGGCGGTCATATCGATTTCGAGAATCTTAATATTGGCGATCGTGGAATTGTTGAGGTGAATCTGGGTGCTGATCGTTTGCCGGTGTATACCAAGAACACCAATAAAAATGGTGGGACGGCGAGTACGCACGGTGAGTTGTATTTTAATCAGTGGTTTAGAAATGTGCCGGGTGTCAACATCAATATCCCTAAAACCTTACAAATGAAAAGGGATGTGGGTTCAACGATATGGACCTATTTTAATGATAGTTTTTTCCCGATAGATGGTATGGGCTTTGGTGACTATGCCGGCTATGGCCACAACTTCCATTTCACTCTGGAGACGCATTTAGTCTTCAATTATAATGGCGGTGAGGTGTTTAATTTCCAAGGTGATGATGACCTTTGGGTTTATATTAACGGCAAGCGTGTCATTAACTTAGGCGGTGTGCATAGTGTGGAAACGGCCTCAGTGAACCTTGACGAGCAGGCAGCGTTTCTTGGCATTGTGAAGGGTAAATCTTATAGTTTTGATTTGTTCTTTGCCGAGCGGCATACGACCAAATCAGAGTTTATGTTTCAGACAGATATTAATTTGGAATGTGCTTCTGGTTCAAAGTGAATATCTGATTTTCCATAAGTTTGTGTAGTATTTAGAAAAGGCTATCTGCTTAATCCCAGGTGGCCTTTTTCGTTATGAATTTCTTTCTGTAAAAGTCCACGCAGAATGAAGTAGAATAATTTGTGTTACTATTAATAAGCTTTTGTGGATCTAAATTGCCAGTATTATTGTTCAGGAGTTTAATAACAATAAGATGAGAGAATTAAAATGCAGTTGATGAAGCCGTTATTGATTTTTTCCGTTTATCTATTGGTCTTAGTGAGCGCTCTAGCCAGCGGTAATACAGAACCGGTTAGGCTTGAAGTGATAGACCCTTATGTTGAAATGCATAGCGGCCCTGGGCGCGGTTACCCTGTATTTTATGTCATTGAACAGGGCGAAAAAATTGAGATAATTACTCGGCGTCCGGGCTGGTATGAGGTGCGCATTAGTAATGGCAAAACAGGCTGGGCAACCGCCAGCCAGATCTCGCGTACTATTCAGCTGACGGGAGAACCCGCAGATTTGCCCACAGTAAGTTATGGTGATTATTTGAAAAATCGCTGGCGTGTTGGCTTCAATAGCGGGCAGTTTTCCAGTGGAGAGCTTAAGGGTAGCGAAACGTTCAGTTTCACGGCGGGTTATCGTCCTTTAGGCTGGTTGGGCGTAGAAGCTGAAGGAGGTAAAGTTTTTGGGACAGATATAAAAGGTAATTTTTATTCTGCAAATCTTGTTGTAGAACCTTTTTCTGCATGGATAGTATCGCCGGTTCTTT
>JAYWHF010000644.1:0-2279 GCA_043777855.1 Gammaproteobacteria bacterium
GGCAATTGGGGTGGCACGAATTCCAACACATGGATCATGGCGACCTTTCGTTATTACTTCCACCGCGTTGCCATGCACATCTACGCTACGGCCCGGGATATGCAAGCTTGAGGTGGGCTTTAACGCAATGTTTGCGATAATGTCTTGCCCGGTGGAAATACCGCCAAGAATACCGCCCGCATTGTTAGAGAGAAAACCTTCGGGAGTCATTTCATCGCGATGTCGACTACCTTTTTGTTCAACTACCGCAAAACCCTCACCTATTTCAACACCTTTAACGGCGTTAATACTCATAAGCGCATGGGCAATTTCAGCGTCCAGACGGTCAAAAATGGGCTCACCCAAACCGGGTGGAACATTGGTAGCAATAACCGTAATTTTTGCCCCAATAGAGTCGCCCTCTTTGTTAAGCGCTTTCATGTATTCTTCCATCTCAGCCACTTTGCTGGCATCAGGACAAAAAAATGGGTTCTGATCTACTTGATCCCAATCAACCGATTCAATTTTTATTGGACCGAGTTGGGATAGATACCCTCGCACCGCTATACCGTAAAAATCTTTGAGGTATTTTTTAGCGATTGCACCTGCGGCAACTCGCATAGCCGTTTCGCGGGCAGAAGAACGACCACCGCCGCGATAGTCGCGCACACCGTATTTTTGCATGTAAGTGTAATCAGCGTGCGCCGGCCTAAATTGATCTTTGATATTTGAATAATCTTTTGAGCGCTGATCGGTATTTTCGATAATTAGACCGATCGGTGTACCGGTCGTTTTCCCTTCAAACACGCCGGAGAGAATTTTCACTAAATCATCTTCCTGACGCTGGGTTGTGAAACGAGACTGACCGGGTTTTCGCCGATTTAAATCAATTTGTAGATCCGCTTCTGTTAACAGGAGCCCCGGAGGGCAGCCATCGATAATGCAGCCCAAGGCAAGGCCATGGCTTTCGCCAAAAGACGTTACCGTGAATAATTTGCCATAAGTATTGCCAGACATAATTTTCTCTATAAAAAAAATTTTAGACAGTAAAAGAATTATACGTGAGTTATAAGTCGGCTGAAAACAACGAAAAACCCAATCACCCGCTGAATTACAGCACCTTTGCGTCACGCGCCGCTAACAACTGTGCATGAGTTAACATAAACACTCCATGACCACCGCGCTCAAATTCAATCCACGTAAAAGGCACATCAGGATAAGCAGCTTCGAGCGCAACTGACGAGTTACCCACTTCCACAATCAACACGCCCTCGGGGGCCAAATAATCAGCAGCTTCGCGCAACAACCGCCGAGTGAGATCCAAGCCGTCTGCGCCGGAACCCAAACCAATTTCTGGTTCGGCGTGATATTCATCAGGCATAGTCGCTAAATCATCAGCGTCAACGTAGGGTGGGTTCGAAACAATCAAATCAAATTTTTGTCCCGATAGATGAACAAACAAATCCGACTGTATTGCAAACACTCGATCTTCTAAGGCATGCAATTGAATATTGTCTTCTGCAACAGCAAGTGCATCAAAGGAAATGTCACTGATTTGAACTTCAGCATCAGAGAAAAAATGCGCGCACGCAATGCCGATACAACCACTACCCGTACATAAATCTAAAATTTGTTTTGGCTCGACGGAAAGCCAAGGCTCAAAACGCCGCTCAATCAACTCTGCGATAGGAGAGCGTGGCACCAGCACTCGCTGATCCACCTTGAACAGTAGACCCGCAAACCAAGCCTGCCCTGTAATGTAAGCGGCGGGAATCCGCTCATCAACCCGTCGCCGCAAATTCAGCAGCACACTGTCACGCTCAGCACGCGTGAGGCGCGCGTCTAACCATTGCTCGCCCAACGGAGGAAGCAGGTTGATAGCGTGAAGCACCAACTGCTCCGCTTCATCCCAGCCGTTATCTGTGCCATGACCAAAAAAACATTCGGCGGCGTTGAACTTACTAACGCCCCAACGAATAAAATCACGCACTGTGAAAAGTTCGTCGCCGATATCAAATGCAACACTAGGCATAACCAATACCCATAAAAATTTTAATGACCTAGTCTACCGAATACACACCTGTAAAATGAAACTTTATCTAAATCAAAACTACTGATTTTGTAGGTTTCTTAGTTGCAGATACAAAGCTTGTATAAATTCAAAGGGAGAAAATGTAAACTGCCGAAGTAAGTGCCTTAGGCACAAATCAGTTTTTATTTGAGGAGCTGACCATGAAAGAACATTTTGAAAGTATTATCGCTAGCATTGGTGAAGATTTAACCCGCCCCGGCTTGCTGGA
>JAYWHF010000645.1:0-2278 GCA_043777855.1 Gammaproteobacteria bacterium
CGCCGTTTTTCTTCAAGCGATTCTTTCGATAATGTTCGTGCGTCTATTTTTTTCATGCATGCATTGTAGCAGCTATATTATTCCGCCGGGTTAATAACAGTGTGAGTTTTCCTGAAATTAGAATTAACTTTACCATCAGTCACTATGTTTAAAATTTGAATGTCATTGCTGGCAACGCCATCTTTGACAGCTTTTTCTTTGCGCAGGGTTAGCGTCTTTAAATTTTCAATGGACGTGGGTAGAAAAAGCGACACTGATTGAAAAAAGTTTTGTTGCGTCGGCGGCTCATTGGCCGTATTCGTAGCCTTAATGAGCATGCCGTTGACCGTGTAATTATTGTTGTCGAGTTTGATATCACCAATCGCAAATGCCGCCGAGCTTTGCACCGAAAATTCTAGCAAGTCATTGCTAAGATCCACATCGATATTTAATTTACGATCTTTTATCGCACCTATGCTGTACCTATAGGTATCACCTTCCACCAAGGCGACTTTGGGCGTAATACTCAACAAACTATCGTTCAGCGTGAGTTGTGAGTTGGTTTCAACGGGTTCTTCAATTGCTTCAATATGGGTTGTGCCAGCTAAAACCAAGTCACTACTACTCGCATCACCCTTGGTAACTTTTAAGATATTTTTTCGGGTCAGTGTCACACTTTTTTCATTCAGGGCTATAGGGCTGGAATAGAACACTTTGAACCCATCGGTTACAACATTGGCGGCCGTCGACTGTAAATTTACCGATATGTTAGAGGAAAAATTAGTAATGTTAGGTTTAATTGCCACTTCAAATATTTGGGCATCGTCTTTCCCAAAGCTAAAAGGGATGTTGTTATTGTTCGAAGAAGTCGTGACGGAGTAGCTGGCTCGGCCTATGTCAGGGGCTCTTCTGATCTGCATGGAACTGTTTGCGTAAGTAATCTTGTCAGCTGTAAATTCAGGAATGAAGATGTTGAGTTCATTGCCAATCACCGCCTCAAAGACATACTGATTAGTAGTCGCGTTAAACGTAGCATTGATGCTGCCGTTAAGCGTATCTGCGGCGCTTGGTTTCGCACCTAAAAGTGGTTTTAAATCGGCATCGAGAAGTGATAATTTAATTGTTGCGCGCTGATTTAAGTCAATAAGATAGATGGGGTTGGGGTTGCTAATTTCCGTCGATTGGATAAACAGTTCAACATTGTTGCCGAAATTCTGACTTTCCGGTTTGTAATCAACTTTGCCATCATTGTTAACATCGAGCTCTGCCGAGATAAAGAGGTCGAGGCGCTCTGGCAGGGTGATTTTATGCTTTTGGGTAGTCGCGTCATAGGTTGATGTGTGAAGGTACTTTTGAAAATTGGGGCCGCTGCCTAAGTTTGAGTTAGCTTTGAGCACCAACGTCGTAATTGGCGCACTTGTTTTGGCGTCAAGCAGGCTGAAACTGCGCTCTACACCGGCTGAAACGGCGGTGGGTTCTAAGAGCTGATAGACAACACCATCGAAACTGGTATCGCGTGTTCTTGAAAATACAACTCTATCCATAAAGGCGCCCGTTGTGCTGTGAACCACTAGGCTAAAATTGGAATCTGGTGGTAAGCCGCTAAATTCAAACACACCGTTGCTGACTTCGACGGAAGTTCCTGCTGTGGAGCCCAAGCTAAGCGTAACCGTGGCGTTAACAGCTGGAGTATCTGTACTTGCATTGTTTATGACGCCCGTCAGCGTTACAGTCGTTTTCGTTTGGCTGGCTTGACTGTTTTGCTGCTGCAAAATTTTATTTTGCTCAGTGATAGCATCGGCGACTTTATTGTCACCTTTATCCTCGACCTTTAGGCAGGCGCTCAAACTCAATGTGCAGGCCAGTAAAAAGATGGTTTTTGTGTACTTGAACATGTGTTACTCCATTTAACGATTAAAAAACACCTAGAGTGACTCTGGGCGTGAAGGATTAAGCTCAGGTTTAAGAAATAAATAGGGGGCAGGGCTGCGGGAAATGTCCTATTTGGTCCTTATTCAATAGCACAGCACTAGCGAACGCGAGACAAAAAGCGATCAAGTTGGCGGCTATTTGCGCGCCACTATATAGATTTGAGGTGCTTTTGAAAAGCAATATCACGAGCCTGAATGGAAATTTCGAAGTGGCTGGTGGGGCTGAAATCGATGAGCAGCTTAAGTGGGCCAGCGTTCAACAATCCGCTGGCCCGGCGCACCAAACCCCCCTACAATTCACCCTTTGTGACCTGTGGGTTGCGCCCTTTATAAATCTGCTAATTCATGAGTTCATCCCTAATACCCGA
>JAYWHF010000646.1:0-2274 GCA_043777855.1 Gammaproteobacteria bacterium
TGGGGTTTTTAACGGACATTATGCCGGAAGATATTGAAACAAAAGTCGACGAGGTTTTGTCTGGCAAGTATTTTCTGGAAGAACGTTTTTTGCTAGATATGTCAATAAAACGTGAAGAGAAAATAATCGCCAGCGGTGATGCACTGAATGAAGTTGTGCTCCACCCAGGCCAATTCGTTCATATGTTGCAATATGAAATTTATGTTGACGGTGACTTTGTAACGACCCAATCTTCCGATGGAATAATTGTTTCAACCCCCACGGGTTCAACGGCCTATTCGTTGAGTGGCGGCGGGCCGCTTATGCACCCAAAGTTAAACGCAATTGTACTCGTGCCGATGAATCCTCACACCCTGAGTAGTCGTCCCATGGTTGTGACGGGTGAGAGTCAGATTATGATTCGAGTGGGCGAGCATAGTCGTGCAATACCCATGATCTCTTGCGACGGTCATACGCATTTTGAAATGTGCTTGGGCGATGAAATACATATCTCAAAAAAACCGGATTTGTTAAAACTTTTGCATCCTGAAGACTATAATTTTTATGAGCGTTGTCGCACTAAGTTGGGTTGGGGTGGAACACTTTTAGATAATTAACAGTTTGCTGCAGTGAAGTGCTATGAGTTATACCGATAGATTAGCGTTGACTATTGAGGGTTATGATGTAATCGGTGATGTGCATGGTTGCGCAATGACGCTTGAGCGTTTGCTGCAAAAGTTGGGTTACAGTAAGCGTCAAGGTGTCTATCAGCACTCTAGGCGCCGAGTTATTTTTCTTGGTGATATCATTGATCGTGGCCCGCGTATTCGCGAAGCGCTTGTACTTGTTTATAGTATGGTGCAGAAGGGCAGCGCTCACATGGTGTTAGGTAATCATGAGTTTAATGCTATTAGTTATTGCACAAAAGTTGAATTTCCTGCGCTCGGGCAATCGGATTATCTGCGTCCTCATACACCAAGCCATACCCGTCAAATTGTTGAAACACTTGAACAGTTCGCAAATTTTTCGACCGATTGGCAGCAGTTTGTGCAGTGGTTTAAAACCCTGCCTCTGTTTATGGAGTTTGGTAACCAAGAAGCCGGTAATACATTCCGTGTAGTTCACGCCTGCTGGGATCCCGAATTAATTGTTGCGCACAAGGCACGTTTTGGTGATGGTCATTTTGATGCACAGTTTATAGTTGATGCAGCGCGAAAAAGTTCGATCGCGGCACGTATCAAACAACGGCTCACCAGCGGGGTCGATATACCGCTACCCCAAGGCATGAATATTTTATCGAGCGATGGTTATGAGCGCAGTAGTTTCCGAACAAAGTTTTGGGCGCACCCTGCTCAGACCTATGGAGAATTACTTTTCCAGCCGGACCCTCTCCCTCACACGCTAGCTAAACAGCCGATTAGCAAACATCACCGCACCTTAATGGTGAATTATGACGCTAGCCAGCCGCCTTTGTTTGTGGGCCACTATTGGTTGAAGGGCAAACCGAAACCGATTGCGAATAACGTCGCTTGTTTGGATTATAGTGCGGTAAAATATGGCCGCTTGGTTGCATATCGTATGGACGGCGAACAACAATTACAGGCGAAAAATTTCGTGTGGGTTTATGTGGATCCATAATAGATTAACTTTCTTTAAAATGAGCGCCGTGTGAATTGGATTATCGTTAAAAAGTTTCCGCTAGAAACGGATTTGTCGGCCGTTACCGGTTATTTAAGGCAGCAAGGTTTTGTGCATCAAATTTATGAGGACATGGGTGAGCAAGTGTTGACCGTGGCCGATCCTGCGGTTGTTGAACCTTTATTGAATTTTTTACAGGGCGTCGCGCAAGGTAGGGTACAAATTGATTCACTTCCGCGTGCTAACCAAGTCGGGCCTTCGTTAATGCAAACTTTACCTGAGCAAATTAAAGCAACACCTATTTCAAGTGTGCTTGTTGCATTAAGCTTCCTAGGCGCCTTTTTGGTTTATATCGACCCGCAATTTGATTTTTTGTACGTGCTTACATTTAAACGCTTTGCAAATTTTGCGATTACAGAACCTTGGCGACTAATAACCCCCGTATTCCTGCACTTTGGCATACTTCATGTGCTCTTTAACAGTTTATGGATGTGGGATTTAGGTCGGAGACTAGAAATTTTATTGGGAACTAAGGGGTATTTAATTTTTTTTGTAGTTACCGCCATTGCGTCTAACAGTGCTCAAAGTTTATGGTCAGGATCGAGTAACTTTGGTGGTATGTCTGGTGTGGTTTATGCGTTAATCGGCTTTATTATG
>JAYWHF010000647.1:0-6286 GCA_043777855.1 Gammaproteobacteria bacterium
GTAACCAGTAGTATGCAGCAGCCACTAACGAAAAGACCGCGCCAGTTACCAACACATAGTGAAAATGTGCGACCACAAAATAGGTATCTTGATATTGGAAATCTGCTGGCACTATTGCAAGCATAAGCCCCGATAACCCGCCAATAGTAAACAACACAATAAATGCGATAGAAAACATCATGGGTGTTTCAAAGGTCATAGATCCGCGCCACATAGTCGCCACCCAATTGAACACTTTTACCCCCGTTGGTACCGCGATTAACATGGTGCTGTACATGAAGAAAAGCTCAGCGGCGACTGGCATACCGGTTGTGAACATGTGATGCATCCACACTATGAACGATAAAAATGCAATGCTCGACGTAGCCCAAACCATTGACTCGTAACCGAACAAAGGCTTGCGCGCGAACGTAGGAATAATACTCGACACAATGCCGAACGCAGGCAATATCATAATGTAGACTTCAGGGTGGCCGAAGAACCAGAAAATATGCTGAAACATCACTGGATCGCCACCGCCTGCCGCATCAAAAAAGCTGGTGCCGAAATACTTGTCGGTCAAAACCATCGTGACAGTTCCCGCTAATACCGGCATTACCGCCAGCAGCAAGAACGCGGTGATCAACCAAGTCCACACAAATAAGGGTAGCTTCATCCAATTCATGCCCGGCGCGCGCAAATTGAAGATGGTTACTATCACATTGATCGCGCCCATAATTGACGAGATACCAAGCAAATGGACCGCAAACACAAAGAACGCCGTACTATCACCGCTGTAAGTTGTGGATAGCGGAGCATAAAAAGTCCAGCCCGCGGCCGGAGCTCCACCGTCCATAAACAGCGTCGATAACAATATTGAAAAAGAGAACGGCAATATCCAAAAACTCCAGTTATTCATGCGCGGCAACGCCATGTCTGGAGCCCCGATCATTATCGGTATCATCCAATTCGCCAAACCTACGAAGGCTGGCATAACCGCTCCGAACACCATAATCAGCCCGTGCAGGGTAGTCATCTGATTAAAAAAGTGCGGCTCCACCAATTGCAAACCCGGCTGAAACAACTCAGCCCGGATTACCATTGCGAAAAGCCCGCCGATGAAAAACATCAGCAACGAAAACAATAAATAAAGCGTGCCTATGTCTTTGTGGTTTGTGGTGTACAACCACCGAGTTATCCCGCTTGCTTTATGGTCGTGGTGATCATGATCAGCGTGAGCGGCAGCACTGTGTAGATTATTACTCATCATTTACTCCTTAGCCGACATAGCGGCGGCTACATCTTTAGCTTGCACAAGATCACCCGTGTCATTACCCCACGCATTACGTTCGTAAGTAATTATCGCGGCTATTTCACTGATGCTGAGTTGGTTTGCGAAGGCTTGCATGGCGGTACCCGCCTTACCCGCAATCACGATATGGAGATGTGCTGGCAAATCTTTGGTAGCCATTTGGCTGCCTTTCAACGCTGGAAATACGCCCGGAATACCTTCGCCATTCGCTTGATGACATGCCGCACAGCGAGATTCATAAGCCTTCTGTCCGGAGGCCATTAGCTCTTCTTTGCTCATGGGCGCCATGGCTTGCTCAGCCGCTTTTGCTTGAGCTTGAGTGTCCGCTTCCTGCTTTATCCAAGAATCGAAATCCGCCGATGACTTAACTTCCACCACCACCGGCATGAAACCGTGGTCTTTGCCGCACAACTCGGCACACTGCCCACGATGAACACCCGGCTGATCAACGCGGGTCCAGATTTCATTAATAAATCCTGGAATTGCATCCTTTTTGATTGCAAAATCCGGAACCCACCATGAGTGAATAACATCGCTAGACGTCATCAGGAAGCGAACTTTTCTGCCGGCAGGAATAACTAACGGGCGATCAACCTCATACAAATAATGCTCGCCCTTTTCTGCTTTATTCTCTATTTGATCCCGCGGGGTAGACAAGAGTGAGTAATACTCTACTGGGTGATCTAAGTATTTGTAATGCCATTTCCACTGAGAGCCCGTCACTAATACGGTGAGTTCGGACTTCGACGAGTCTTCCATTTCTATGAGCGTTTTTGTAGCAGGTATGGCCATTACGATCAAAATCAACACCGGTATGGCAGTCCAGATTATCTCCATTTTAGTGCTGCCATGAAACTGAGCCGCTTTGGCGCCACGAGATTTGCGATGATGAACCATCGCCCAAAACATGAGGCCAAAAACGACTGCAGCGATACCACAACAGATGTAAAAGATGGTCATATGCAAGCTGTACACATCATGACTGACACTGGTGGCACCTTGAGTCATGTTCAATGGCATCGCATGCGCTAATAGCGGAAAACCGCAAAAACAAAGCACCAGCCACACTAAAAAATTCCGGTTATCAAAATATCGCTTCATACGACCCCTACTTAATTTCTGCATTTCGCAATTCGACTAAAAATAACGCAACTACCCAAGCATCAGCCCAACCATCAGTTCAGCTATCACACCAACAATCAGCCCAACTATCACAGCCCAACTATCAGCCAAGCAACTAGCCCTGCAATCACGGCTAAGACCCCCGCTGCCAGAGGCAAACGCACTTTATGGATATATTGCACAACTAAAACAGGCAAACCAACAGCGCCCACCACCCCAAACACCAGCAAAAAATTGCTAATTTTGAACTCTTACTTTTCACGCAGGTATCTAAATGAACTTGTGCGGCGGGTAGAGATTCTTTTTTTGATCGAGTTTTATCCGCTTCGATCAACAAACAATCCAACTGGCGTACACAAGAGTTTTAACTTGAGCGCCGATTAGCATGAGGAAAAACATAAAACAGATTATTAAATTATCATTCTAAGCAGAAAATGCGGCAATTTGTCGCAGCTTCCGCATGTGGCCGCCACCTTATAACAGCTGGCGTTTTGAATGCAAGTATTTTTCAAAGGAAGCACTATTGCGGGCAATTAACCTTAATTAACGGGATAATTTTGAGTTTACGCTAGCCTCTTTAAAGTTTTTTGTAGGCCGACAGGTCAATCTTTTTTAACGTTTTAGTGATTCGGAAATTTGAAGCTATACTCATGAAGTGACCACGCTCAAGGGACCGAGGGAGTCTTATGGAGCCAACTTTTTCGCAGCCCAAGGTGCATCAATGATCAACACTAATAGACGGCAGCACACCCGCGTGGAGCCAACACCTAGGGCACCTGTTCGGGCAGACATTAACGGAGAGGGCTTTATCGAAGTGCTTAATGTTGTGGATATCAGCGAGGGCGGCATAAGAATCAACGTGCCCCACCACTTTAACGGCTGCCACATCGAGAAACCTGTTACCTTCATCATCACCCTGCCAGCACCTATAAGCACACATTTTAAAGCTGAGGGACATATTAAACACGTATTGAACGATTCCTTCGGGGTCAACTTCATCAATCTTAATAAAAAGTCGCGCACGCTGATCCGTCGTTACATTGCACTATGGATGAGGAAGCATGGGAAATGGTGGGATTACTGTCGCTACACGCTGGGCCTGATAGATTAGTTTGGGCGCGACAGATTAACTGGAGCTTAAAGGGTTAGTGGGCTTGAGGCTTAACTCTTTTTGATGCGCATACCACGCGAACGTCATAAACACATTACTACAAATCAAAAGCGCAATTGTTGCGAGGCTCGGAGGCATTATATTTTTCCGTCTTTCTTCTCTTGATTAAGACCAGCGAAATAGGACGACGCGATACTCAGTACCCAACTGGCAATAAAAAACCATTTAGCCTGACTAAGATACGGCATACTTTTAGCGATGCTGAGCGTGACGGCATTAAGCAGATAAGCCAAGTCCAAATACTGCTCAGGGTTTACTTGTATCTTTGCGTTTAATTCGCTAGAGACCTGAATAAAGCCTCTCATTATATAAAGCGTAGCAACAAGCGCAGGAACAAAAAAGACACTGCCTCTTGCGTATTGTTTAAGCCAATACAAACCCACGCCAGGAAAAATAAAGGCTGAATATACGGCGGCTTTGGTTGATTTTTTCATAGTCATTATTCCGATACCAATTGTTCAAGTCGATAAAATCCTGCGCCTGTTTCGGCGAGGTTCTGCGCTAAATACGGCAACGCTTCTTCCATCGCTGCCCACAAGGTCCAGGGTGGGTTAATGACTAACAAACCACTGGAGTTCATACCATACTCGGGATTATCCGCCGCAACACCAAACTCAAATAACTGAATATTTTTGATGCCGCTTTTTTTAAAGGCTCGCTCCAATTCATCAATACGTTGACGTAAAACCACGGGATACCAAATCACAAAAGTGCCAGTCGCAAAACGTTTATACGCGCTTACAACTTGTCGCACCAAGTCTTGATAGTCACTTTTGATTTCGTAGGAAGGATCGATAAAAATGAGCGCTCTACGATGCGGTGGCGGTAAGAGCGCCTGCATCCCCGCAAAACCGTCGTCATCGGCAATAGTGACTCGTTTATCGCTACCAATGGCTTCCGTCAAGAGACGCCAATCTGTGCTGTGCAATTCGAATAAGAACAGCCGATCATCGGCACGCAGGGCAGACTGCATTAACAAAGGCGAGCCGGGATAATTTTGTAATCGCTCCGTTGGGTTATGTACTTTTACGGAGGCCACATACTCCTTTAACAACACCGGCAAATCTGCTTTTTCCCAGAGCTTGCCAATACCATTATCAAATTCGCGATTTTTAAGTGGTTGACTACTGCCAAACTTATAAGCGCCCGCGCCTGCATGAGTGTCAATAATACGCAATGATTTTTCCTTGTGCGTCATATAGGTCAGCGTATGAATCAGCAAACTGTGCTTAAGCACATCGGCAAAATTTCCAGCGTGGTACGCGTGACGATAACTAAGCATGAGAGAGTCCTGAAATAAAGCCCTGAAATAAAGCCCTGAAATAAAATCCTGAAAGAGATTGCCAAAGAACGCTCAGAAGAAAGTTCTGAAGAAAGCTCTGACGAAAGCTCTGAAGAAAGCTCCGCCATCTAATACCGGGATTATAGCGGAATTCCGCGCAGGAACTTTGAGACTTTCACCCAGTCAGGTAAAGTGGGGCGCAGTAGAACCTAGGAATACTCAACGTGAAAACCGCTCAACCCAAGATTTACTTTCTTCTTTTTACGTGCGGCGGGTTTCTTCGTATGATTTTCAGGCGATTTAGTGTCTGGCGCTTGCTCGGATTTCTGATCATGTTTGCCTCGACTGCCGCTTGGACTAAAACAGACCCAAGCATCACCATCGAAGGCGGGCCCACCGTCTTGCTCGACAATGTACGCCAATATTTGACGATCGCTGAAGAGAAATGTTCTGCGCCCCTGTGGCGATTACAATCGTTGCTTGGCGAAGCACAAGGAGAGATTGAACTCGCCGCACAAGCCGTTGGTTATTATCAACTTACTTTTACGACAAAATTGACGCAAAAGAATGACTGCTGGCAGCTCGCTATTGCGCTAACGCCGGGAGAGCCAACGCGAGTCAGTGAGTTACGCTTCTTGATACAGGGTGATGGTGAAAACGACCCTGTGTTTACGCCGCTACTTGAAACGCCCGGGCTCATCGTCGGCGAAATACTTAATCACGGAAATTATGAAAATTTGAAAAGCCGCATTACTTCGACGGCAAGTAGCCACGGCTATTACGACGGCCAGTTTGAGGTATCGAACATCCTAGTTAATACACTCGATAATAGCGCTACTGTTAACCTCATTTACAACAGTGGCCGGCGCTATCGCTTTGGTGAAATTCGCATTAGCCACAAGATTCTCAATGATGAATTTTTACAGCGCTATTTAAACATTCGCAAAGGCGATGATTATGATACTGACAAACTATTGGAGCTCAAAAATCTTTACAATGCCTCAAACTATTTTAATGTAGCCACAGCGTCTCCAGATATACAAAATATTACAAACTACGAAATACCCATTGATGTTGTACTGGAAGAGCGAAAACGTCACGCCTATTCTATCGGTGCAGGTATAGCCACCGATACCGCCGGGCCTCGCCTTTTATTGGGATATGAAGATCGCTACGTCAATGATTCAGGCCACAGTGTGAAAGCCGATCTCAGCGCATCCAACATTAAAACAAATGCTCTTTTAAGTTACAGCCTACCCATGCAACGCCCGTCTTATGAATTCTTAAAATTCTATACAGGCTATGACAAAGAGGAAACTGAAACCACCTTTAGTAAAATCCTAAAGCTCGGTAGTAGCTACACGTTTTACCAAGACAATCAATGGCTGCACACCTATGCTGTAGATTTTGAACGAGAGAC